>CAMLNT010000064.1 GCA_946481425.1 uncultured Brevundimonas sp. | reverse complement strand
CGACCCCTGCGTCCCGAACGCAGTGCTCTACCAGACTGAGCCACACTCCGACTTGTCCCGACCGGCGCGCCGCGCCGTCCGGGGAAGCGGGCTTATAGCGAGGCGCCTTATCCGCGGCAAGCGCCTCATTTGCCGTGTTGCATAGGACGTTCGGTTCGGCTATTTCGCCCGCTCTCCCGGCCCTGCCGGGGCTGCGCCGGTCCTGCTGGGGAATGGTGTAATGGTAACACAGCGGTTTTTGGTACCGTCATTCTAGGTTCGAGTCCTAGTTCCCCAGCCACCGACTTCCCGAAGACAGAATCGATCAGCGGTCGCTGGGTGCGAAACTTCGCTCCTCGGCCGGAAGGCGCTCGTCCAGCACCGCAACGGCGGACCGGAACGCCGGGGTCATTTCCAGAGGTTTGCCGTCGGAATCGGTGAAGCCGGATCCGGCCAGGCGATCCACCAGATCTTCGAGGGCTTCGAGCGGGGTGAGGGGTGCGGTCATGGGCCTGTTTCCCTGTCGGCTACCGAACATAGTAATCCATCAGAGCGCGAATGGTTCTCTCCTGACAGGCGACAGGCTGTCGCGCCGGACTTTGATTTGGCGGGCCGGGCGGCGTAAGCGGAGGCATGCGCCAGACCTTCCAAGAAGCCGCCGACCGTTCATTCGCCTCCAAACATCTGCCGCGCCTCAGAAAAGAACTTGAGCGGCAGGGCCTCGACGGGCTGATCGTCCCGCACGAGGACGAGCACCAGAATGAATATCTGCCTGAGGCCAACGAGCGCCTTGCGTGGGTGTCGGGGTTCACCGGCTCGGCGGGCGCGGCGGTCGTGATGCGCGATCGCGCCGCCATCTTCACCGATGGGCGCTATACCGTGCAGGTGCGCGATCAGGTCGATCCGGCCTATTTCGAATATCTCGACCTGGTCGATGGCGGGCCGCCTGCCTTCATCGAAGGCGCAGCCAGGGGCGCGGTGCTCGGCTACGATCCGCGTCTTCACAGTCCGACGGCCCTGGAACATCTGAAGCGCGCCGCCGCCCGCGCCGGGGCCACCCTGAAGCCCGTCGACACCAACCCGATCGACTCGGCCTGGGCTGCCGACCGTCCTGCCCAGCCCCAGGCGCCGGTCGTGCCCCATGAGGAGCGCTTCTCGGGCGAGTCGAGCGAATCCAAACGGCGCCGCGTCGGTGATGCGATCGCCAAGGCCGGGGCAGAATCGGCCGTGATCACCGCGCCGGCCTCGATCGCCTGGTTGTTCAACATCCGGGGTGGCGACGTCATCCGCACCCCGCTGCCGATCGCCCAGGCCATCGTGGACAGGGACGGCCATGCCCGCCTGTTCCTCGATCCGGCGAAGGTCACCGACGGCCTTCAGGGCTGGCTGGGCAACGAGGTCGCGCTCCAGTCCCCCGACGCCCTTCCGCCCGCCCTCGATTCGTTGAAGGGCCAGTCGGTCCTGATCGACCCGGCCCAATCCTCCGCCTGGTATTTCGATCGCCTCTCGCAGGCGGGCGCGACCGTCGTGCGTGGGACCGACCCCTGCACCCTGCCGCGCTCGGCCAAGAACGCCGTCGAGGTCGAGGGCGCACGGCGGGCGCACGTGCGCGACGGGGCTGCCCTGTCGAACTTCCTGCACTGGGTGGCGACCGAGGCGCAGGACGCCCTGCCGGACGAGGCCGAGGTCGTGCGCGTGCTCGAAGGCTTCCGGGAGGCTACGGGCGAACTGAAGGACCTCAGCTTCGATACCATCGCCGGAGCTGGCCCGAACGGCGCCCTGCCGCATTACAGGCCCGTCGAGCGGACGATCCGCAAGTTGGAGGAGGGGACGCTCCTTCTGGTCGACGGCGGCGGCCAGTATCTGGACGGCACCACTGACGTGACGCGTACCATGGCTATCGGCGAGCCCACCGATGAGCAGAAGGATCGCTTCACGCGCGTTCTGAAGGGCCACATCGCCCTGACGGTCGTTCGCTTCCCCGAAGGCACCACCGGATCGCAACTCGACGCCCTGGCCCGCCTGCCGCTGTGGATGGCCGGCCTCGACTATGATCACGGCACCGGCCATGGCGTGGGCAGCTACCTGGGCGTCCATGAGGGGCCCCAGCGGATTTCCAAGCTGCCGAACACCCAGGCGCTCTTGCCGGGCATGATCCTGTCCAACGAGCCCGGCTATTACAAGGAAGGCCACTGGGGCATCCGTATCGAAAACCTGCAGGTCGTTACGCCTGCGACGCCCATTCCCGGGGGCGAGCGGCCCATGCTCGGCTTCGAGACCCTGACCATGGCGCCGATTGACCGACGACTGATCAAGACCGACCTCCTGACCTCCGACGAGCGCGCGTGGATGGACGCCTACCATGCCAAAGTCCTGACCAGGGTCGGGCCCCTGATGCAGGGCGAGGCCCGGGCTTGGCTGGATCAGGCGTGCGCGCCGCTCTAGCGCTCATTCTTACGCTGGCTTCTGGAGCAGCTTTGGCCCAGGGCCTGCCGCGCCTGCCGCGCGAGCAGTTCGACGTGATCGCGCCGTCTGAGCGCGTCTCGGGCGGCCGTGGCGATATGGAGGTTGTCCAGCGCGGTTGTCGGGTCGGCCCGACCGCCTGGGCCCGCCGGCGCATCGTCGATATCGCCGTCCAGGAGTGGGCTTACTTCGGCTTTCAGACCTTCGACGGCCGCGTGATGGAGACGCGCCTCCTCCCGGAGGGCGTGGTGGCTGAGGGCCTCAATCCCGTGCTGGATGCGCCGCGCTCAGTCCGCCACGCAACGCGCCTCGGGACCTGGGAAAGCGATCCGCGGACTGACGGCTCGGTCGCCGGCTACTGGTCCGCAACCCCCGAAGGACCTCGCGTGATCGAACGCCAGAACCGCCAGTGGCGCGACGGGGAGGGCGAGACGCCTTGGGTTGAACCCTGGTCTGCGGCCTTCGTCAGCTGGGTCATGTGCGAGGCGGGTCTGGGCGACATGACCCAGTTCCGGAGGGACATCGCCCACTGGACCTATGTCGATCAAGCCATCGAGGCCCGCGACGGTTCCGCGCCCGAAGCCGCCTATGTCGCCCATGACGCGGGCGAGGTGGCAGTCCGTCCCGGCGACCTGCTTTGCAATGCGCGGGGCAGGGCGGCTTACCGGCTCCTGGCCGACCGTCGCCGCGAACAGGGCGAACAGGCGCCGCTTCATTGTGACATCGTCGTGCGGGTGGATAAGGAAGCACGAACCATGGCCCTCATCGGCGGCAACGTCCTCAACGGGGTCAGCCTCACCATCGTGCCGCTGGTAGAAACTGATGCTGGCCTGCTGCGCCCCATCGGCCCCGAGGACGCGCCCGGCGCCCGCGCCTATTTCGCGCACCTCAGCCTGAGAGCAGACCCGGTCGAAGACCTGGCGCTGGAATCCAGTCCCACGATCCGCGCGCTTTCCGCGCCTTGAATTGACACCTGGCGGCGCACATCTGCCAAGCCTCGCCATATCGTGGTGACACCGCGACAGATCGAAGGACGACGCTGATGAAGACGCGCACCCTGGGCCGCTTGGGTCCCGAAGTTTCGGCCATCGGTCTGGGCTGTATGGGGATGAGCGCCTTTTACGGCCAGCCGTCCACGGAGCAGGACGGGATCGCGCTGATTCACCGGGCGCTCGATCTGGGGCTGACCTTCTTCGACACGGCCGAGATGTACGGCCCTCACACCAATGAGGTGCTGCTGGGCAAGGCGCTGAATGGCCGGCGCGAAGAGGCCTTCGTCGCTACCAAGTTCGGCATCGGCTACAATGCGGATCGCACGGCCCTGACGGTCGACGGGTCTCCGGCCAACGTCCGCCGGGCCATCGAGGGCAGCCTCCAGCGCCTGGGGACGGACCACGTCGACCTCTATTACCTGCACCGCGTGGACGCCAACACGCCGATCGAGGAGACGGTCGGGGCGATGGCCGAGCTGGTGAAGGAGGGCAAGGTCCGGTTCCTGGGCCTGTCCGAGGCCGCGCCGGCGACCCTGCGACGGGGCCACGCCGTCCATCCGATCACGGCGCTCCAGACCGAATACTCCCTTTGGAGCCGCGAGCCTGAGGACGAAATCCTTGCGACCTGCGAGGAGCTCGGCGTCGGCTTTGTGCCTTACAGCCCGCTCGGCAGAGGGTTCCTGTCGGGCAGTATTCGCTCGGTCGAGGACTTGGCGCCAGACGATTTCCGCCGGAGTAATCCGCGGTTCCAGGGCGAGAACTTCCAGAAGAACCTCGACCTGGTCGAGGCCGTCTCGGGCATCGCTGCGGACAAGGGCGTAACGCCGGCCCAGCTTGCGCTCGCCTGGGTGCTGGCACAGGGCCACAACCTCGTGCCGATCCCGGGCACGCGCCGCATCCGGACGCTGGAAGAGAACATCGCCGCCGCCGATATCGTCCTCACCGCCGAGGATCTTGCGAAGATCGAGGCCGTCTTCCCCAAGGGCGCTGCGTCCGGACACCGCTACGCCGAGGCCGCGCGGGGCGCGCTGAACCGCTAGAGGTCCGCGCGTGCGCTAAATCCCCGTCGTCCGCTCGATCAGGCCGCTGATTTGTATGGCCTTCGATCTTTGATGGCAGTTATCCGTCCCCGGCCTTGCGGACGCGGCTAGGCTGGCTCGCGGTCTTTGACATCGTGAGCCGCACGTCGCGCCAACAGCGGTCGACCCGGTCGACCCGGTCGACTTGGACGGTGTTTTTCAGCCGGCCGGTTTGCCGGGCTCCCACAGTTCGATGGCGTTACCCTCGGGGTCGTGGATACGGGCGAAGCGGCCGATCTCGGGATGGGCGTCCCACTCTTCCTTGGTGATGACCTCGATCCCGGCGGTGCGAAGGCTGGCGAGAAGGTCGTCGAGCCCGTCCACGCGCAGGTTCAGCATCGTCTGCTGCCCGGCGGGATAGTAATCGCTGTCGGCCTTGAAGGGCTGGAACACCGTCGGACCCGCCTCCTGGTTCCAGATCCAGACGCCTTCCGGCGCCCCCACGCCGAGGTGGGTCAGATACCATTCGCCGAGCGCCTTCGGGTCCTTGGCCCGAAAGAACAGGCCGCCGATGCCGGTCACCGCCATGATCGTCTCTCCCTTCAGCCCGCGATCAGCGCGAGCCATTCGTCCTCGGTCAGGACCGTCACGCCGTGCTTCTGCGCATCGGCCAGCTTGGACCCCGCGCCGGGGCCCGCCACGACATAGTCCGTCTTCCTGCTGACAGAACCGGATACCTTGGCGCCCAGGCTCTCCGCCCGCGCCTTGGCTTCGTCGCGGGTGAACCGCTCCAGGCTGCCGGTGAAGACGACGATCTTGCCGCTGACGGGGCTGTCGGCTTGCGGCCGCTCGGCGTCCTCGATGGTGGTCAGTTCGGTTACCAGCGCCTCGACCACGGTCCGGTTGTGCGCCTCGTGGAAGAACTCCGCGACGGCCCGAGCGGCGACGGGGCCGACGCCCGCTACTCCGGCGATCTCGCCCAGCGTTTCAGAGGGGCCTTCGTTCCGAGCGATATGAGCCAGGCGGCGGACGCCGGCCCAGTCGTCTGCCAGCAAGGCTAGCGCCCGGCGAGCCGGGGCGGCGACTCCCGGGAAGGCGAAACTCAGCTTCTGGTCTATCGGCGCCTCGGGCCACGGATCGGCCTCTGGCGGCTCGGCTGTCGCCATGACCGCCAAGGTCCGCCTGGACACACCATGCCCCTCGGTCAGCCGCTGCCAGTCGCCCGACGGAATGCCTTCGCTCGCCGCGATCCCCGCGGCATAGAAGGCGGCCCAGTTCCCGAAGTGGCGCGCGAGAAGCAGAGATGTCTGCTCGCCGATCTCGCGAATGCCGAGGCCGAAAATCAAGCGATCCAGAGAGATCGTTCGCCGCGCATCGATCCCGGCGACCAGGTTGCGGACGCTGGTCTCGCCATACCCGTCCTCGGTCAGCAGTTCGCCCAGCTTGGCCTCATCCCGAGCCAGCCGGAAGATGTCGGCGGGCTCCTTCAGCCAGCCGCGCTCGTGAAAGGCTATGAGCTGCTTTTCGCCAAGCCCTTCAATGTCGAAGGCGCGTCGGCTGACGAAGTGCTTGAGCCGCTCGACCAGCTGCGCATCGCAGATCAGGCCGCCGGTGCAACGCCGGCGAACCTCACCCTCGGGCCGGACGGCTTCGGAGCCACAGACCGGACAGGTCGTCGGAAAGATATAGGGGAGGGCGCCTTCTGGCCGCTTCTCCGGCACAGAGCCCAGGATCTGTGGGATGACATCGCCAGCCCGTTGCAGAATGACCGTGTCGCCGATCCGGACGTCCTTGCGGGCGATCTCGTCCTCGTTGTGCAGGGTTGCGTTTCTGACCACCACGCCGCCGACCGTGACTGGGTGTAGTCGCGCCACCGGCGTCAGGGACCCGGTTCGGCCTACCTGAATGTCGATGCCTTCCAGCACCGTCTGCGCCTGCTGGGCCGGGAACTTGTGCGCGATGGCCCAACGCGGACTGCGCGAGACGAAGCCGAGCCGCTCCTGCCAGTCCAGTCGATCAACCTTGTAGACCACGCCGTCGATGTCATAGCCGAGCGTCGCACGGTCGCGCTCCAGTTCGCCGTAGAGGCCCAGAAGGCCAGCCGCGTCCTCGACCCGCCGCGAGCGCGGGTTCACCGGAAGGCCCCATGCCTTGAACGCCTTCAGCGCCTCCGACTGGGTTTCGGCAAAGGGCGAAGACACCTCGCCCCAGGCATAGGCGAAGAACCGCAGGGGCCGCTTCGCGGTGACGGCCGGGTCCTTCTGGCGCAGAGATCCGGCCGCGAAGTTTCTCGGGTTGGCGTAGGTGCGCTGCCCGGCTTCCTCGGCGGCCTCGTTGAAGGCATCGAACTCATCGTTCGGCGCATAGACCTCGCCGCGGACCTCGATCAAATCTGGCCAGCCCGATCCGGACAGCAGCTCCGGGATGTCGGCGACGGTCCGCAGGTTGGCGGTCACATCCTCACCAGTCCGTCCATCGCCCCGGGTCGCGCCCTGAACGAGGACACCCTTCGCGTAACGCAGGGACGCCGACAAGCCGTCGATCTTGGGCTCGGCCGCAAAAGCCACGGGCTCCTCGCCCGGCAGTTTCAGGAACCGCCGAATGCGCGCCACGAAGTCAGCGACCTCGTCGTCGTCGAAGGCATTGTCCAACGAAAGCATCGGCACGCCGTGCTTCACGGGCGCGAACTGCGACGAGCCCACAGCACCCACGACCTGCGACGGGCTGTCGGGCGTGGTCAGGTCCGGAAAGGCGTCCTCGATCTCGAGCGCGCGGCGCTTCAGGGCATCGTAGTCCGCGTCCGAAATCTGCGGCGCGTCCTGGCCGTGATACAGGGCATCGTGCCGCGCCAGTTCGGCCGTGAGCCGATCCAGCTCCTCACGGGCCTGGGATTCGGAAAGCTGATCGACCGGCTTCATCAGACCACCGTAAACCCTGCGTGGAACGGGTCTTCGTCGTCGATCCAGATGGTGTTCAAGCCCGTCATGATCGCCGATCCCTGGATTGACGGAACAATGGCCGGCGTGTCGCCGACCGTCGTCTCGGCCTCCACGCGCCCGATGAAGAGGCTGCCGATGTAACTCTCGTGAACGAACATTTCCCCGGCCCTGAGCCGGCCTTTGGCATGCAGATGCGCCAGCCGCGCCGAGGTGCCCGTGCCGCACGGGCTGCGGTCGATCGCGCGCTCACCATAGAAGACGGCGTTTCGGCCATCGGCCCTGTCGTCTTTGGGCGCATCCGCCCAGAGGACGTGGCTGACGCCCCGTATCGTCTCGTTCAGCGGATGAATGGGTTCGACCTGCTCGCGCAGGCTCGCACGAACGTGCCGCGACAGCCGGATGATCTCGGCGGCGCCTAGGTCGTCGAGACCAGAGTAGGGCCCCTGCGGCTCGATGATGGCGTAGAAATTTCCGCCGTAGGCGATGTCGACCGTCAGCCGTCCGAAGTCCGGCACATCGACCGCGACGCCTTCCATGGCCAGATAGGCGGGAACATTGGTAATCCGTACCCAGCGGACCCGCCCGGCTTCCATCTCAAAGGCCAGGTCAATCGTCCCGGCTGGAACCTCGGCCTTGAAGCGACCTGGCGTGCGCGGCTGGATCAGGCCTTGCTCAAGCCCGAACGTCACCATGCCGATCGTGCCGTGTCCGCACATGGGCAGGACCCCAGATGTCTCCATGAACAAGATGCCTACATCTGCCTCGGGGTCTGTGGGCGGATAGAGGAAGCCGCCCGACATCATGTCGTGGCCACGCGGCTCGAACATCAGCCCGGTTCGAATCCAGTCGAAGCGTGCCATGAAATCCTGGCGACGTTCGCTCATGGTGGCGCCGTTCAACGGGGGCGCACCGCCGATCACCAGCCGGACCGGGTTGCCGGCCGTATGCCCGTCGATACACGAGAAGACGTGGCGCATCAGGCCGCCTGAGGCAGGCTGGGGCGCGTCTCGGCCGCGGTGCGAACCATCGCCTCGACCTCGGCCCGGCGTGTGCCGGCCAGGGGATAGCGCGGCGGGCGCACGCGCTCCGACCCACGACCCATGATCTGCTCTGACAGCTTGATCGACTGGACCAGATCATGCTCGGCATCGAGGTGAAGCAGGGGCATGAACCAGCGATAGATTTCGATTGCTGTCGGCATGTCGCCCCGCGCGAAGGCGTCGTACAGCGCCACTGACTCGCGCGGAAAGGCCGACGTCAGGCCCGATATCCAGCCTTCGGCGCCGAGCATCAGCCCTTCGAGCGCCACGTCATCCAGCCCGGCCATCAGGACGAAGCGATCCCCGAACGCGTTCATCAGATCGGTGAAGCGCCGCGTGTCCGGCGCGGATTCCTTGACCGCGACGATGTTCGGGATCGAGGCCAGCTTCTCCAGAGCGCCCAGGCCGATCGACACGCGATAAGCCGGCGGGTTGTTGTAGAGCATGATCGGAAGCCGCGTGGCCTCCGCGATCGTGCGGAAGTGAGCGACCAGTTCGTCTTCGGTCGGCACATACACCATCGCCGGCAGGACCATCAGGCCGTCAGCGCCCATGGCCTCAGCATCCTGAGCGAACCGTACCGCGCGTGCGGTCGTCAGTTCCGAAACGCCGACCACGACGGGCACGCGACCAGCCGAAGTTTCGACGGCTACATTCAGCACCCCGCGCTTTTCGTCCGGCTCCAGAGAGTTGTTCTCGCCGCAGGTCCCCAAAGAGATGAGGCCGTGCACGCCGTCGCGGATCAGGGCGTCCAGCACGGAGCATGTCGCTGCCAGATCGACGGTCAGGTCCTCAGCGAACTGGGTCGTGGCCGCCGGGAAGACGCCCTTCCATGCCTCGCGATCAAAGAGCCGCATGCCGATTCCACTCCCCTGTCGATGCGCAGGATTTTCTATACGCTGGCTCTGGCGCAATCCTAGAGAAGCTCGTGCCCGAATCTTTCATCGTGATCGGCGGCGGTTTGATCGGCACAGCCTGTGCGCTGCGCCTCCAGGCGTCCGGCTACGACACATTGCTGCTGGACGAAGGAGCCCCGGAGCGTGCAGCATCCTTCGGCAACGCCGGTCACATTGCAGCCGAGCAGGTTGAACCGCTCTCGTCCTGGCAAACGGTCAGGGCGGCTCCGGCGATGCACTTCGCATTTGGAGGGCCGTTGGACTTCCGAATTGCGGATGCAGGCGCCTGGGCGCCCTGGGCGCTGGATTATCTGAAAGCCTGCAACAGACAGACCTTTGAGGCGGGACGAGCCGTCCTGACCGACCTGATGGTGCGGGCGGTGGACGCCTGGTCGGATTTGCTGGGCCTTGCCGGCAGCCCTCGTCTCATGCGCCGAGACGGCCATGCCGCGCTCTGGTTCGACGAACGGGAAGCGGAGGCAGGGCGCAGACGCTGGGCGCAGGCGGCGACGGGGCCGGCCCGTCTCCGCGATCTGAGCGAGGGCGAGCTTCAGGCCTATTGTGCGGTCATGCCGCAGCGCCCCCCGATCGGCGGGATTTCATTCGATGGAACTGCGCGGCTGATCTCTCCCCAGCGGGTCCGGCGAGCGTTCGAGGCGGCATTCGCGAAGTGCGGCGGTCGGCGTCTTGAGGGAAGAGCGGCTGCTATTGAGAGCGACGGCACGGTCCGGGTAGGAGCCAGCATCCTTGAGGCGGACAGGATCCTGATCGCAGCCGGTGTTCATTCCCGACGGCTGATGGAGGAACAGGGCGCCCGCACGCCCCTGGCGGCTGAACGTGGCTATTCAATTCAGATTCCCGGCGCCGCCTGGCCTTCGCGGCTGCCGACAGCGATTGTCGAAGAACAGTCGATGGTCCTGGCTCCGCATGCCGAGGGCCTGAGGGTCACCAGCTATGTCGAGCTGGCGCGGCCGGACAGCCCGCCCGATCCGGCCAAATGGGAGCGGCTGGAACGCCGGGTGCGGGAACTCGGCATTCCCGTTTCAGCCGGAACGCGACGGTGGATGGGGTGCCGCCCGACTTTACCCGACTACAGGCCCGCGATTGGGGCGATGAAGAACGGCAAGATCCTCTACGCTTTCGGCCATCAGCACCTCGGCGTGACGCTCGCGGCGGTGACATCCGAGCGGATAGTGGCCCTGGCGCAGGGAGGGCATGGCGACGATGCCCTCGACATCCGCAGGTTCGCGCATTGAGCCTTGGCGCCGGGGTGGCGCAGGCGTTTACTCCGCGGGGCGGACGAGGGAGGTTCTGATGCGTCGGCTCTTTGCGATCGTGGCGCTGGCTGCGCCGCTCATCGCCTGCGGTGACGCCACGCCTGTTTTCGGTGAGGGCGGCTGGGAGAGCGACGACGTCCCTGAAGCCGTGGCGATTGGCGAAGACCTGCCGGCCGCCCGCCCCCCCGAAACGCCGAGGCGGGAACCCACAGAGCCTGACGAGGCCGAGCCGGAGCCAGCGGCCGATCCAGAACCAGAACCTGAAACCCCCATCCTGATCGAGCCGGCTGAACCCGTCCCGCTGGCGCCGGCGCCCGAGCCGACGCCCGCCGCCCCGACCCCGGCGCCGCCGACGCAGCCGCCCGCTGAAATTCCGCAGGAGCCGATCGGCTAGCTTCGCCGCCGTTAGCGGGTGAAAGGCAGCGATGAGTGGTGCAGCACGATGCGCAGGACGCCGTTCTCGTCGCGTCTGTAACCAAAGCTCTTGTCGACCGTGGTGACACGGCCTTCCCGGTCGGTCAGGTGGACCCAGCCCATCCACATCGCGATGTCGCCCTCGATGAATTCGGCGGCTGTGATGCTCTGTACGGCACGCCACCCTCTGATGGCGAAGCCGCCATCGTCGGGGTAGGCGTCGGAATGGCCGATGAAATAGGCCAAGGCGCCATCCTTGGTCGTGCGGAAGGTCTGGTCGCCGCTGGCCATGGTCGGCTTGAACAGGACGGGCCCCCACTCGTAGCCATAGTTTGCATCGAGATGCGCCAGCGCGACAGCGCGCGCCGCCTCTATTCCGCCCGTCTCAAAGGCCTCGGAAATGGCGACCTTCTGGTCTCCCCAGACGGCCCGGGCGGCGGACAGGTCGGCAGTCGTGATCAAGCGCGATCCCTCTCGAATTTCTCTGGGCGCCGTCGGTCAAGCCGCCGCGCGCCAGGCGATCAGGCCGACACCACTCGGAGTCGGCCGGGAATGGCGGACAGGGTGGGATTCGAACCCACGGTAGGCTTCCACCTACGGCGGTTTTC
>CAMLNT010000063.1 GCA_946481425.1 uncultured Brevundimonas sp. | reverse complement strand
CTGGGCCTGTCTCTGGACTGGTCGCGCGAGATCGCGACCTGCGATCCGGCCTATTACGGCAAGCAGCAGGCCTGGTTCCTCAAGCTGTGGCGGCGCGGCCTGGTCTATCAGCGCGAGGGCGTGGTCAACTGGGACCCGGTCGACAACACCGTGCTGGCCAACGAACAGGTCATCGACGGCCGCGGCTGGCGTTCGGGCGCGGTGGTGGAGAAGCGCAAGCTGAACCAGTGGTTCATGCGCATCACCGACTATGCCGACGACCTGATCGAGGGCCTTAAGGAGCTGGACCGCTGGCCGGACAAGGTTCGGACCATGCAGGAGAACTGGATCGGGCGCTCCAAGGGCCTGACCATGACCTGGGCCTGGTCGGGCGAAGCGCCTGCGGCGGCTCCGGACGGCCTGACGATCTATACGACCCGTCCGGACACCCTGTTCGGCGCGAGCTTCATGGGCCTGGCGCCTGATCATCCGGTGTCCGTGGCGCTGGCCGCCGCCAATCCTGAGGTCGCCGCCTTCGTCGCCGAGTGCCGCAAGGGCGGGGCCTCGACTGCCGACATCGAACAGGCCGAGAAGATCGGCTGGGACACCGGCCTGAAGGTCGTCCATCCCTTCACGGGCGCCCAGGTTCCGGTCTGGATCGCCAACTTCATCCTGTCGGACTACGGCACGGGCGCAATCTTCGCCTGCCCGGCGCACGACCAGCGCGACCTCGAGTTCGCCCGCAAATACGCGCTGCCGGTCCTCCCGGTCGTGCGTCCGGAGGGCGAGGACACGGCCGAGATCGGCGACGAGGCCTATACGGGCCCCGGCTCGATCTACAATTCGGATTTCCTGAACGGTCTCGACATCGAGGCCGCCAAGGCCGAGGCGATCGCCCGCATCGAGGCTGCCGGCCAGGGGCAAGGTGCGACCGTCTATCGTCTCCGGGACTGGGGCGTCAGCCGCCAGCGCTACTGGGGTTGCCCGATCCCGATCATCCACTGCGGAACCTGTGGCCCAGTTGGGGTTCCGGAATCGCAGCTTCCTGTCAAACTTCCGGACGACGTCACTTTCGACGTGCCCGGCAACCCGCTGGACCGGCACCCGACGTGGAAGCACGTCGTCTGCCCGACCTGCGGCGCGGACGCCCGTCGCGAGACCGATACGCTGGACACCTTCGTGGACAGCTCCTGGTATTTCGCCCGCTTCACCGATCCGACCGCCGACGAGCCGATCGACAAGGCGGCCGCCGACCACTGGCTGCCGGTGGATCAATACATCGGCGGCGTCGAGCACGCCGTCTTGCATCTCCTCTACGCCCGCTTCATCTCGCGCGCCCTGACCGACGCGGGGCTGATGTCGGTCAAGGAGCCGTTCGCGGGCCTGTTCACCCAAGGGATGGTGGTCCACGAGACGTATCGCACCGACGCCGGCCAGTGGGTCGAACCGACTGACGTCGAGGTGCTCCATACCGGCGGCGTCCGTTCCGCCCGCCGCGTCTCGACCGGCGAGACCCTTGTCATCGGCGACATCGAGAAGATGTCGAAGTCCAAGAAGAACGTCGTGGCCCCGCAGGAGATCGTGGACCAGTACGGCGTCGACGCCGGCCGCCTGTTCGTTCTGTCCGACAGCCCGCCCGAGCGCGATGTCCAGTGGACCCCCGGCGGCGTCGAGGGCGCCAGTCGTTTCGTCCAGCGCGTCTGGGCCGAGGTCGACGGCTTCCCCGGCCTCGCCGGCGATCCGATCGGTCAGGATCCGGCGGCCCTGGCGCTGCGCAAGGCCACCCACAAGGCGATCAAGGTCGTCAGCGAGGGCGTCGAAGGCTTCCACTTCAACGCCGCCATCGCACGCCTTTACGAGTTCCTGAACACGCTTCGCGCCGTGAAGGCCGAGGGCGCGACCCCGGCCCTGCTGGCCGCCAAGCAGGAGGGTCTGATCGCCCTGACCCTGCTGGTCCAGCCCTTTGTGCCGCACCTGGCCGAGGAGTGCTGGGAGCGTCTGGGCCAGCCGGGCATGGCGGTGAACGCGCCCTGGCCGGTCTACGATCCGGCGCTCGCGACCGACGATCAGGTGACCATGCCGGTCCAGATCAACGGCAAGCGCCGCTGCGAGCTGACGGTCGCCCGCGGCCTCATGCCCGCCGAGGTCGAGCAGATCGCGCTTGCGGACGCCGAGGTTCAGTCCAAACTGGAAGGCCAGCCGGTTCGCAAGATCATCGTGGTGCCGGACCGCATCATCAACATCGTCACGGGGTGACGCCATGAGCCGCCTGACCGGACCGATCCTCGCGCTCGTCGCCCTGATGGTGTCGGCCTGCGCGGGCTTCACCCCGATGTACGCCGAGCCCGGCGTCGTCGGCGGCCTCGAGCGCATCGCAGTCCAGACGCCGGACACCCGCAGCGGTTACCTGCTGCGCGAGCGGCTGGAGGACGCCTTCGGCCGCGACGCCGCGGCTGACCCGGCCTACCGGCTGACCACCCGCATCCGTGAGCGCCGCAATCCCCTGGGCCGCCGCGCCGACGATACGGCCACCCGCTACGAGCTGAACCTGACGGTCTCCTACGTGCTGACGGAGGTGCGCGGCGGCGGACGGGTCCATGCCGACACCCTGACGGTGACCACGACCTACGCAGCCTCGGTCCAACCCTATGCCGGCGTGGTCGCCCAGGAAGACGGCGAGGAGCGCGCAGCCGCCCAGGCCGCGGACCTGATTCGCCGCGATCTGGCCCGCGTCTTCGCCGAGCGGGCTGCTGGCGGATGATCCTCTCCAAGCGGCCGGATATCGACCGCTTCCTGTCGAAACCGGATCCCGCTGCCCGCGCCGTCGTCATCTATGGCCGTGACCGGGGCGTTGTCCGCGAGCGGGCCGAGCAGCTCTGCCGGTCCCTGGTTCCCAACATCGACGATCCGTTCGACGTGGCGGTCCTGACCGACGGCGACATCGAATCCGACCCCGCCCGTCTGGAGGCGGAGCTCGCGGCCCTGTCGATGATGGGTGGCAAGCGTCTGGTCCGGCTTCGGCTGCACTCGGAGAAGGCCTCCATCGACAAGGCCGTGGCGGAGGCCGTCACCGCCCACGCCGAGGGCCGGCTGAACCCCGAGGCCGCCTTCGTCATCGAGGCGGGGGCGCTAGGCCGCGATTCAACGTTGCGTAAGGTCGCCGAGAAGGCGGCCGAGGCGCGGGTCATCCCCTGCTACGAGGACGAGGTCGGCGACGTCGCGCGGATGGCCCGCGAGGCGCTCCGCGCCGACAATGTCTCGCTGACGGCCGAGGCGCTGGAGATCTTCGTCGGACGCCTGCCCAAGGAGCGCGGCGTCGCCCGTCAGGAGATTGAACGGCTCGCCCTCTATATTGGCCCCGGGTCCGGCGCGACGCTGGGCGCCGCAGAGCTCGAGGAGTTCCTGGGCGTCGAGCCCGACGCCTCCCTGTTCGAGGCCGCCAACGACGCCTTCGGCGCCCGCACCGGCCAGGCCCGCGCCGGCATCGTGCGCGCCTTTGCCGAGGGGGAGACCGGCCCCGCCGCCGTCCGCGCGGCCAGCCAGCATCTGGGCAAGCTGCGCCGCGTCGTGACGCTCGCGCGTTCCGGCGCCGACCTGAAGGAGGCCGCCAAGGCCGCCGGGGTCTTTTGGAAACAGGAGCGCGAGTTCCTGCGTCAGGCCCGCGCCTGGTCGCTGTCCGAACTCGATGTCGTCCAGGCCGACCTGCTGGAGGCCGATCGCCTGTGCAAGCGCGCCGGCTCGCCCGACGCCCTCATCGCCGAGCGCGCGTTGCTCTCCGTCGCCGCGCGGGCGCGCCGTCTCGGGCTCTGATCGTCAACAGAGGTGTCCCCCGGCCCGACGACCAGGGGAGTCAACCTTGATTCAACCGCGCATCAACCGGCGACACAGGTCGTCGAGCTGCTCCAGCGAGCCGTATTTCAACGTCAGCTGACCCTTGCCGTCCTTGTCCGCCAGTTCGACCTTCAGGCCCAGGCTGTCGGACAGATCACGCTCAAGCGCGGCGATGTCGGGGTTGCGATCGGCGGTCTCGCGGCGCGCGCCGGTCCGGGCCGGCTTGTCCACAGGGCCCTTGGCCAAGGTCTCGGTCTGACGCACGCTCAGGCCCTCGGCGATGATCCGGTCGGCCAGGCCTTCCGCGTTCTCCGCCGTCAGCAGCGCCCGCGCATGGCCCGCCGACAGCCGGCCCTCTTCCACGTGAACCCGCACGGCGTCCGGCAGGGACAGCAGGCGCAGGGTGTTGGCCACATGGCTGCGGCTCTTGCCGACGATCTCGCCCAGACCCTCGTGGGTCCGGCCGAACCGCTCGATCAGGGCCCGATAGCCCAGCGCCTCCTCGATCGGGTTCAGATCGGCCCGCTGGACGTTCTCGATGATCGCGATTTCAAGGACTTGCCGGTCATCCAGCTCGCGGATCACGGCCGGGATGGCGGTCAGTCCGGCCCGCTGCGAGGCTCGCCAGCGGCGTTCGCCCGCCACGATCTGGAAGCCGTCGCCGTTCGGCGCCGGCCGGATCAGGATCGGCTGCAGCACGCCCTTTTCACGGATTGAGGCGGCCAGGGATTCGAGCTCGGCCTCGGAAAAGGCGCGGCGCGGCTGGTCCGGGTTGCGGCGGATCAGCTCGATCGGCGTATCGGTCGGGGCGGACGGCGGCGGGGCGTCTGGCGCGCCCTCCACGGCGGCGGCTTCACCCAGCAGGGCCGACAGGCCGCGGCCCAGACCTCTGTGACGTTCAGACATTTACTTGGCCTCTTGCAAGGTTTGGGCGCTGCGGCGGCGCGCGCGTTCGCGGCCGACCAGTTCGCGGGCCAGGCGCAGATAGGCTTGGCTCCCGGCGCATTTCAGATCGTAGATCAGGGCGGGCTTGCCGAAGCCTGGCGCCTCGGACACCCGCACGTTGCGGGGGATTACGGTCTCATAGACCTTATCGCCGAAATGGCCGCGCACATCGGCCTCGACTTGTCCGGACAGGGCGTTGCGGCGATCGTACATGGTCAGGACGATGCCCTGGATCTCCAGCCGCGTATTCAGGCTCGATTTGACCAGATCGACGGTCCGCATCAGCTGCGTCAGGCCTTCCAAAGCGAAGAATTCGCACTGCAGCGGCACCAGCACGGCGTCGGCGGCCGACATGGCGTTCACCGTCAGCAGGTTGAGCGACGGGGGGCAGTCGATCAGCACATAGGTCGGCGACAGCTCGGCCTTTAGCTGCTTCAGCTTCTCGATCCCGTCCCGCAAGCGATAGGAGCGGCGATCAGCTTGGCCCAGCTCGATCTCGATGCCGGAGAGATCCGGATCGGACGGCACCAGCCACAGGCCCGGCACCTGGGTCTTGACCGCCGCCTCATGCAGCGGCCGGCCGTCGACGATGGAATCATAGATGGTGACGCGGCGCTGCTCGCGCGGCACGCCCAGCCCCGTCGAGGCGTTGCCCTGGGGATCCATATCAATCAGCAGCACCCGTTCGCCGACGGCGGCGAGCGCGGTGCCCAGGTTGATCGCGGTCGTGGTCTTGCCCACGCCACCCTTCTGGTTGGCGACGGCGAGAACGCGGGGCGGCGGGGCTTCACGCGGCACGCTTGGAACTCCGGATGCGAAGGATGCGACCGCGCGGATCGCTCTGGGAGGGAAGGATGTCGGCGTCGAAGCGATGACGCCGCTTCGCCTCGAGGATTTCTTCTTCCGCCTTTTCGCCTTTCAGGAACAGCCCTTCGGCGCCCCGGACGCGATACGGGCGGGCGAAATCCAGAAGTTTGTCGAGCGGTGCGCAGGCTCGGGCGGTGACCACGTCGACCTTCAGGTCCAGCGTCTCGGCGCGCGCATTCACCACCTCGGCCGGAAGTGACAGGGCGCTGACAACCTTGTCGAGGAATCTGGTCCGCTTGGTCTGGCTGTCGATCAGCCAGATCTTCGCACCGGGCGCATCTTTCAGAAGTATGGCCAGTATGACCCCTGGCAGGCCGGCTCCGGCCCCGAGATCGGCCCAGGTTTTCGCCTTCGGCGCCAGCGGCAGGAGCTGGGCGCTATCCATCGCGTGGCGGTTCCAGAACTCCGGCAGGCTGGCGGGACCAACGAGGTTCATCACCGCATTGCCCTCTTCCAGCATCAGCCGGTAGGCGTCGAGGTCGGCGATGGCGGTGTCGCTGGCCCCTGTCAGGGCCTGGAATTCAGAAGCGTCCATGGATCAGGCGGCCGCCGTTTCGCGGGTCCGGCGCACATAGGCCAAGAGCGCCGTCAGCGCCCCCGGCGTTACGCCTTCGATCCGGGCCGCCTGGCCCAATGTGCGAGGGCGCACCGCGATCAGCTTTTCGCGGACCTCGTTGGACAGGCCGCCGACCGCGGCGAAGTCCAGGTCCGCCGGTATGACCAGCGCCTCGTCCCGGCGCAGCGCCTCGGCGTCGGCGGCCTGGCGGCCGAGATAGCCGGCGTAGGCCGCGTCGATCTCGACCTGCTCGGCGACCTCGCCGGACCAGTCCGCGATCTGCGGCCAGGCCGAGGCGAACATCTCGAGCGACGCGCCGGGATAGGACAGCAGCTGGCCGAGCGATCGGCGTTGACCATCCTGATTCACGTTTAATCCCAGACGGTTGGCCTCATTGGGGGTCAGCTGCACCGAGGCCATCAGCGCGCGGGCCTCCGTCAGGATTTCCCGCTTGGACTCAAAGGCCTGGCGCCGCTCAGGACCAACGAGGCCCATGTTGATTCCGATCGGGGTCAACCGTTGATCCGCATTGTCTGCGCGCAGCGTCAGGCGGAACTCGGCCCGGCTCGTGAACATGCGGTAGGGCTCGGTCACCCCCTTGGTGACGAGGTCGTCGATCAGCACGCCGATGTAGGCTTCGTCCCGTCCGAGCACGAGGCCGTCCTGTCCGCCGGCGGCGCGCGCCGCGTTCAGGCCGGCGATCAGCCCTTGGGCGCCCGCCTCCTCATAGCCCGTCGTGCCGTTGATCTGTCCGGCCAGATAGAGGCCCGGAAGGGACCTCAATTCGAGGGTGGGGTGCAGGCTGGTCGGATCGACGTAGTCATACTCGATCGCATAGCCATACCGGCGCACCCGGACCTGTTCGAGTCCGGGCATGGTCTTCAGGAACGCCAGCTGGGTCGTCTCTGACACCGAGGTCGAAACCCCGTTCGGATAGACGGTCTCGCCGTCCGGGTTCCCGGGCAGGCCTTCAGGCTCAAGGAAGACCTGATGGCTCGGCTTGTCGGCGAAGCGGACGACCTTGTCCTCGATGGACGGGCAGTAGCGCGGACCCTTGCCCGACAGTCGTCCGCCATACACCGCGGATTCGCCGAGGTTTTCGGCGATGATCCGGTGCGTTTCCTCGTTGGTGTAGGTGACGCCGCAGGCGATCTGCTCCGGCGTCGCGCCGCCCGCCAGGAAGGAGAAGCGCGACGGTGCCTCGTCGGCCGCCTGCATTTCCAGCTCATCCCAGACGATGCTGTCGGCTTCCAGCCGCGCGGGCGTGCCGGTCTTCAGCCGCCCCATGCGCAAATCGAGAGAATAGAGCCGGTCCGACAGGCCGATAGAGGGCTGGTCGCCGATCCGTCCGGCCGGGATCCGTTCATCGCCCCGATGGATGACGCCCTTGAGGAAGGTGCCCGTGGTCAGAATTACCGCTGGCGCCCGCCAGACGCGGCCTTGGTCGTCAGAGACACCAGCCACCCGGCCGTGCTCGACGATCAGATCCTCGACCGCCGCCTTTTCGATGGCCAGGCCCTCGCTTTCGGCGAGGGCCGCCTGCATGGCGGATCGGTAGAGCCCGCGGTCGATCTGGGAGCGCGGACCACGCACCGCCGGGCCCTTGGAGCGATTCAGAAGCCGGTACTGGATGGCCGCCTGATCGGCGACGCGGCCCATCAGGCCGTCCAGCGCATCGATCTCGCGAACGAGATGGCCCTTGCCGAGCCCGCCGATGGCCGGATTGCAGCTCATCTCCCCGATCGTCTCGAGCCTGTGGGTGAGCAGCAGGGTGCGCGCACCTGCGCGCCAGGCGGCATGGGCCGCCTCGCAGCCGGCATGGCCGCCGCCGATCACGATCACATCCCAAGGCTGGGGCAAGACGGGCTCCGGAAAGAGGGAAGGGGCCTATAGCAGAGCGCACGGGAGTCCGGAACGCCTGCGTCGGTGTTTCACGTGAAACAGCCGATCAATTTCGGAATCGGCTGGAGAGCCTGTTTCACGTGAAACAGACCTTCATTTGCCGATGCAGAAGCTCGAGAAGATCACATCCAGCACGGCCTCGACATCGACGCGCCCGGTCACGGCTTCCAGTGAGCGGATGGCGAGCCGGACATCCTCAGACGCCAGTTCCGGCGCCTCCAGATTCTGGCGCCCGCGATCCAGATGTCCGCGCGCCTCGATAAGACGCCCCCGATGGCGGGCCTGGGTGGCGGCGGGGAAGTCTGATCCGCTCGTGGCGGCGACAACCGCTTCGGTCAGCCGAGCCTCCAACGCGTCCAGGCCCTCACCGGTCGTGGCGCTCACGGCGCCGCTTTCAGGGTGGAGGTCCGCCTTTGTCCGAACCACCCAGGCATTTCCTGCGACCGGCATCGTCTCGCTCGTCGGTGACAGCAGCAGGATCAGGTCCGCGCCCTCGGCCCATTTGCGGGCGCGCGCCACGCCTTCAGCCTCGATGACATCGTCCGTCTCACGCAGGCCCGCCGTGTCCGCGATCAGAACCTTGCGGCCGCCGAGCACCAGCGAGGCCTCGATCACGTCCCGCGTCGTGCCGGCGATCGGTGTCACGATGGCCGCGTCCCGTCCCCCCAGAGCATTGAACAGCGCCGATTTTCCGGCGGTCGGCTCGCCCGTCAGGGCGATCCGGAAGCCGTCTCGGACCCGTTCGCCGCGCTTTCCGTCCGCCAGCGCCGCGTCCAGATCGGCGATCAGGGCGTCGACACCCGGCCTCGCCCGGTCGGCCACATCCTCCGGCAACTCCTCGTCGGGGAAGTCGACGGCGGCTTCCAGCATCGCCAGCACATGGATCAGCTGATCGCGCCAGCCCTCGTAGCGGCGGCTCAGCGCCCCTTCGAGCTGCTTCAGGGCCTGATCCCGTTGGGCCAGGGTCTCGGCCTCGATCAGGTCGGCGACCGCCTCGGCCTGGGCGAGATCCAGCTTGCCGTTCTGGAAGGCCCGCCGGGTGAACTCGCCCGGCTCCGCCAGCCGCAGTCCCGCCGCCAGCAGAGCCACGGTCGCGGCCTCCACCACCGCCAATCCGCCGTGCAGATGCAGTTCGGCGCAATCCTCGCCGGTGAAGCTGGCCGGCCCCTGGAACCAGAGAACCAGAGCCTGATCGATTTCATTGCCGGCCGGATCACGCAGCCGGCGCAACGACGCCCGCCGCGCTTCCAGCTGTCCCGCGCCCAGGATTGACAGCGCGCCGGCGGTCTCGGGACCACTCAGCCGTACAACCGCGACCGCCCCCCGGCCGGGCGGCGTCGCCAAGGCGAAGATGGTGTCTTGGGCCAAGGCTATTCGGAGCGCGGAGGCGTTCCGCCCGGCGCCATGCCCATCATGGCGCGAAACTGCTCGGTCGCCTGAACCCCAAACGAGGCCCAGGTCTTCATCAGTTCCTCGGGCTGCATCCGGGCCATATTCTCGTCCATGCGTCGTTGCATCTCCGAGACCAGATGGTCATTCAGCGGCGTCACGTCGGGCAGGCCCAGGAACGTGCGGGCTTCCTGCGGCGTGCAGTCGATCTCGACGTTGATTTTCATCGGACTCTCCGTTTCACGTGAAACACTGGGCAAAAGAGAAGGGGGCCGCAAGGGCCCCCTTCCTTGAGACGTCGTTGGTCTCGGCGTTGATCTAACCGATCACTCCGCCTCGGCCTTGGCTTCCCGTTCGGCGGCCAGCTTCTCGGTGAGGTCTTCACCAGTCTCCTGGTCGACGACCTTCATCGACAGCTTGGTCTTGCCGCGGTCGTCGAAGCCCATGAACTTCACCTTCACGGTGTCGCCCTCGTTGACCACATCCGTGGTCTTGGCGACCTTGCGCGGGGCCAGCTGGCTGATGTGCACCAAGCCGTCCTTCGCGCCGAAGAAGTTCACGAAGGCCCCGAAATCAACGACCTTCACGACCTTGCCGGTGTAGATGGCGCCGACTTCCGGCTCCGAGGCGATGGATTTGATCCAGTCGCGGGCCGCGTCGATCTTGGACTGCTCCGAGGCCGCGATCTTGATCAGGCCGGTGTCGCCGATATCGACCTTGGCGCCGGTCTTCTCCACGATTTCGCGGATTACCTTGCCGCCCGACCCGATCACTTCCCGGATCTTGTCGGTCGCGATCTGGATGGTCTCGATCTTCGGAGCGTACTCACCGAGCTCGGTGCGCGCGCCGTCGATGGCCTTGTCCATCTCGTCCAGGATGTGCAGGCGGCCGGCCGAAGCCTGGGCGATCGCCTTGCGCATAATTTCCTCGGTGATGCCCGGGACCTTGATGTCCATCTGCAGCGAGGTGATGCCCTCGCGCGTGCCGGCGACCTTGAAGTCCATGTCGCCCAGGTGGTCTTCGTCACCCAGGATGTCCGACAGGATGGCGTATTCGCCCGACGGTTCCAGGATCAGGCCCATGGCGATGCCCGAGACCGGGCGGGCCAGCGGCACGCCGGCGTCCATCAGGGCCAGCGACGAACCGCAGACCGTGGCCATCGAGGACGAGCCGTTCGACTCGGTGATCTCGGAGACCAGGCGGATGGTGTAGGGGAAGTCTTCCTTGGACGGCAGCATCGGACGGATGGCGCGCCAGGCGAGCTTGCCGTGACCGATTTCGCGGCGGCCAGGCGAGCCCATGCGGCCGGCTTCACCCACCGAATAGGGAGGGAAGTTGTAGTGCAGCAGGAAGGATTCCTTGTAGGTGCCCTGGAGGGCGTCGATCCACTGCTCGTCCTCGCCGGTGCCCAGGGTGGCGACGACCAGGGCCTGGGTTTCACCGCGGGTGAACAGGGCCGAGCCGTGGGTGCGCGGCAGGATGCCGACTTCCGAGACGATCGAACGGACCTTGTCTAGGGCGCGGCCGTCGACGCGGTGGCCGTTCTCGATGATGTCGCGGCGCAGGACGTCGGCTTCGCATTCCTTGAAGGCGGCGCCGAACTTGGTCGGATCGACCCCGTCCGGGTTGGCGTCAGAGGCGACGAGGGCCTCGGCGGCCTTCTTCTTGGCAGCGCCGACCGCAGTGTGGCGGTCGTACTTGCCGGTGTGGGCGTAGGCGGCCTTGATGTCTTCGCCGACCAGGCTCTTGATCGAAGCCACGACGTCCGAGACGTCGGCGGCTTCGAACTCGAACGGGTCCTTGGCGGAGTGCTCGGCCAGCTCGATGATCGCATCGATCACCGGTTGCATCGACTTGTGGGCGAAGACCAGGGCGTCGAGCATGACGTCGTCGGCCAGTTCCTTGGCCTCGGACTCGACCATCATCAGGGCGTCCTGGGTGCCGGCGACGACGAGGTCCAGCTTGCTTTCGGCGCCCTGCTCCAGGGTCGGGTTCAGGACGAACTCGCCGTCGATGTAGCCGACGCGCGCGGCGCCGATCGGGCCCATGAACGGCACGCCGGACAGGGTCAGGGCGGCGGAGGCGGCGACCATGCCGACCACGTCCGGATCGTTCTCGAGATCATGCTGCAGGACGGTCACGACCACCTGGGTCTCGTGCTTGAAGCCCTTGACGAACAGCGGGCGGATCGGGCGGTCGAT
>CAMLNT010000062.1 GCA_946481425.1 uncultured Brevundimonas sp. | reverse complement strand
TCGACGCTGGGCCGGTCGACCGTGTCGGTCTCATAGGTCAGGGCCCGGGCCAGCAGGCGCGCGGTCGTCGTCTTGCCGACGCCCCGGACGCCCGTGAGCATGAAGGCGTGGGCGATCCGGCCGGTCGAGAAGGCGTTGGTCAGGGTCCGGACCATGGCCTCCTGGCCGATCAGGTCCTCGAAGGTGCGCGGACGGTACTTGCGCGCCAGGACCGTATAGGCGGGGCTGTCCACCGCCATGCCGGACGGCGGCGGGGTGACCGGCTCGGGCTCCGGCGAAGGCGGCGGCGCGCCGAACATGTCCGAGGTGTTCTCGTCGCGCTCGGGCGCGTCGTCCTCTTCGGGCAGGTCGTCGGAATCGAAATCGGGCGGGGCCATCGATCTACTTAATCACATCGGGGGGCGGAGGCGAGACGGACGCACGACCCTGTCCCCACATTACAGCCCTGTAAGTGGCGAGGCCCCGGCCCCGGGGCTAGGGTTCGCCGCCAAAGTGCCGTGAGGGGTTCAGAATGAAGCGCGTCCTGATGCTGTCGGCCGCCGTGGCGGCGATCCTGGGGGCCGCGCCGGCGCTGGCCCAGTCGGCCGACGCCGCGATGACCGCCCCGCCCGAGACGCCGGTCGCGCCCGCGCTGGACTATCAGCACCGCACCCTCGCCAACGGGCTTCAGGTCTACACCCTCCAGGACCGCTCCTCGCCGACCGTGTCCGTCCAGGTCTGGTACAACGTCGGCTCCAAGGACGATCCGAACGGCCGCTCGGGCTTCGCCCACCTGTTCGAGCACATCCTGTCGCGCATGACGCGCAACATCCCGCGCGGCTACATCAACACCCTGGTCGAGGACGTCGGCGGGTCGAGGAACGCCTCCACCGGTCCGGACTTCACCAACTATTTCGAGGTCGTGCCGTCGCACTTCCTGGAGACCATGCTGTGGACCCATGCAGAGCGCATGGACCGGCTGGTGGTCGACCAGTCGATCTTCGAAGCCGAGCGCTCCATCGTCCAGGAAGAGCTGCGCCAGCGCGTGCTGTCGGTCCCCTACGGCCGCCTGCAGCGGTTCGTGATGATCGAGAACTCCTGGGTCGCCCTGCCCTATCACCGACCGGGCATCGGCTCGATCGAGGAGCTGAACGCCGCGACCGTCGATGACGTCCTGGCCTTCCATGACGCCTACTACCGGCCCGACAACGCCACCCTGATCGTGGCCGGCGATTTCGACCAGGCCCAGCTCGACGCCTGGATCGACGAGCACTTCGGTCCGATCACGGCGCCCGACCGCCCCATCCCGCGCTTCGAGGCGACCGAGCCGGAACGGACCGGGCCGCGTTCGGTCACCGCCTATGCGCCGAACGTGCCGCTGCCGGCCATCGTCTGGTCCTATCCGGCGCCGCGCGTCGATCACCCGGACACGGCCGCGCTTCAGGTCATGGACGCCATCCTGACCCAGGGAGACAGTTCGCGCTTCCACCACGCGCTGGTGCGTGGCGGCGTCGCCTCCTCGGCCGGCGCCTACAACTATCAACTGGAGGACGGCGGCTTCTACGGCCCGCAGGTCATCGTCTCGAGCGAGTCGACCGTTGAGGCCGCCGAGGCCGCGCTCCAGGCCGAGATCGACCGTCTCCGCGCCGATGGCGTGACCGAGGCCGAACTCGCCGAGGCCCGCACGGAAATCCTCGCCCAGGCCCTGCAGGCCCGCCAGACCGCCATGGGCCGTGGCTTCGCGCTCGGTCAGTCCATCGCCGACACCGGCGATCCCGACTGGGCTGACCGCAACCTGGCCGCGGTCGCCCAGGTCACCGCCGAAGACGTCCTGCGCGTCGCCCGCACCTGGCTGCGCGACGACCAGCGGGTGTCCATCCGCTATCTCGACGAAAGCCAGCGCCCCGAAGGGACGCCCGATCCTGTCGCGCCTGCGGCCGAACGCTATGGCCTGGATCTGCCGGCCAACCAGCGGCCGTTGGTGACCCACGCCTCGGATGCGGAGCGGATCGCCCCTCCCGCTCCGATCGACCCGCGCACCCCGACCCCGCCGGAGTTTTCCGAGCGCACCCTTTCGAACGGTCTTCGGGTCATCGTGGCCCGCGCCGGGGACCAGCCGTGGTTCTCGTCCGTCCTGATGGTCCGCGGCGGCGACGCGGCGGAAGGCGGCCCGGGCGCGGTCAATGAATACATGGCCCAGATGCTGACGCGCGGAGCCGGCGACCTGTCGGCCACGGAGATCGCGGCCCGCATCGAACAGCTCGGCGGCTCGATCGGGGCCGGTGGCGGCGCGGACCGCCAGACCCTGTCGGTCTCGGCCCCGGCGGTGAACGCCGAACAGGCCGCGGCCCTGATGGCGACGGTCGCGCTCCAGCCGACCTTCGCCGCGGACGAACTGGACCAGTACCGGGCCGAGGCCATCGACGCCTATCGCGTCGCCATGCGCCAGCCCGGCAATATCGCGGCCGAGGTCTCGGCCCGCCTGCTGTTCGCCGGCGCGCCCTATGGCGAAGGCTCGGCCACCGAGACCCAGCAGCGCGCAGTCACGGCCGAGCAGCTCCAGGCCTTCCACGCGACCTGGTGGAGACCAGACAATGCGACCCTGCTGATCGGCGGGTCCATGGAGCCGGAGGCGGCCTTCGCCCTCGCCGAGGAAATGTTCGGCGGCTGGCGCGCGCCGGCCAACGCCGTCCCGGCCCTGCCGTCGCTGGCGGGTGAAGACCAGGGTCCGCGCGTCGTCGTCGTCGACATGGGCGAGGCCGCGGGTCAGGCGGCGGTGCAGATCTCGCTGCGTTCCGTCCCGCGCGACGATCCGGACTACTACGCTCTGGCGCTCGGCAACGCCGTGCTCGGCGGGGGCTCGAACGGTCGCCTGTTCCAGGAAGTCCGTGCGCGCCGCGGCCTGTCCTACGGCTCCTATTCCGCCCTCAGCCAGGCGCGCGAGGCCGGCCGGATCACCCTGACAGCCCAGACCCGCAACGACGCGGCGGCGGAAACCACCGGCGTCATGCTGGACCAGCTCCAGAGCCTGATCGACAGCCCGCCCGACCAGGGCGCGATCGACCGGCGGACGAACTTCCTGACCGGCGGATTCGGACGTCAGATCGAGACCACCGCCGGCCTGACCGCCGCGCTCGCCGGGTTCTCGGCGCTGGGCCTGCCGCTTGAGGAAGTCTCTCGCTATTCGCAGGCGATCGACGCCGTCACGGCCGAGGACGTGGCCCGCATCACCGCGGCCCGGATCGATCCCAGCGATGCCGTGATCGTCGTCGTCGGTGACGCCGACCAGTTCTGGGACGCCCTGATCCAGCGCTGGCCCGACGCCGAACGGGTGGCCTACGACGCCATCGATTTCAACAATCCGACCCTCGGCCTTCCGGCCCAGTGATTTCGTCCAAGGACACTCCCATGAAGCGCTTCTTCCTCGCCACGGCGGCCGCGGCCGCCCTCCTGTCCGGCGCGCCCGGCGTCGCGGTCGCCCAGGACGCGGCCGCCGAGGGCGTGCAGGTCGCCCCGCTGGGCTTTACCCTGCGCACCCTGCCGAACGGCCTGCAGGTCTGGACGCGCCAGGACGCCTCGACCGCCGATGTCACGGTCCAGGTCTGGTACCGCGTGGGCTCCAAGGACGATCCGCAGGACCGCTCTGGCTTCGCCCACCTGTTCGAACACATCATGTTCAAGGCGACCCGCAACCTTCCGGAAGAAACCTTCGACCGGCTGACCGAGGACGTCGGCGGCTTCAACAATGCCTCCACCTACGACGACTTCACCAACTACTATGAGGTCGTCCCCGCCAATCATCTGGAGCGGATGCTGTTCGCCGAGGCCGAGCGGATGGGCTCGCTGGTGGTGAACGAGGAGAGCTTCGTCTCCGAGCGCGCCGTCGTGCAGGAGGAGCTGCGCCAGCGCTACCTGGCCTCGCCCTACGGACGCCTGTTCGGCCTCTACATGCCGCGCGAAATCTACCGCGAGCACCCGTACCGCCGCCCCGGCATCGGCTCGCTGGAAAACCTCGAGGCCGCCACCATCGACGATGTGCGCGCTTTCCACGAGACCTACTACCGCCCGGACAACGCCGTGCTGATCGTCAACGGCGACTTCGACCAGGCCCAGCTGGACGCCTGGGTCGACCAGTATTTCGGCGGCATCGAGAATCCGGACCGGCCGATCCCCGCCAACGACGTTCAGGAGCCGCAGCCCACCGGGCCGCGCGAGGCGACCTACTATGCGCCGAACGTGCCGCTGCCGGCCGTCGTCGTGGCCTGGCAGACCGTGCCCTACGGCCACGCGGACCGCGCCGCCCTGACGGTGCTGGACGGCATCCTGTCGACCGGCGAGTCCTCGCGGATGTACCGATCGCTCGTCTATGACGCCCAGATCGCCGCCCAGGCCTCCTCGATCCCGGACTTCGCCCAGCAGGCCGGCAATCTGGCGGCCTATTCGCTGATGTCGGACGGCCATACCGTCGCCGAGGGCGAGGCCGCGATCCTGGCCGAAATCGCCCGCTTCCGCGACGAGCCGGTCACCGCCGCCGAGCTGGATGAAGCCAAGACCGAGCTGGTCGCCGGCATCCTGCGCGGCCGCGAGGGCGTCGACGCCCAGGCTTTCGATCTCGGCTACGCCCTGATGATGACCGGCGACGCCGCGACCGCCGACACCGAGGTCGCACGCATCCAGGCCGTCACGGCCGAGGACATCCAGCGCGTGGCGCGCCAGTACCTGACGCCTGAACGCCGCGTCGTGATCCGCTACCTCAACGACAGCGAACAGCCGGAAGGCGTTCCCGCCGAGCCGACCCCGGCCCAGACCAGCGCGCCGGTCACCCTGGCCGACCTGTCGACCGACATCCAGATCGTCGAGCTGGCGCCGGAGGGCGAGCGCATCGCCCTGCCCGGGCCCGGACCGGAGCGTGCCGTCGAAACCCCGGCCGTGGTCGAGCGCACCCTGTCGAACGGCCTTCGCGTCTTCGTCGCCCGCACCGACAGCCTGCCGCTGGTTTCCGCGCGCCTGACCTTCCAGGCGGGTTCGTCGGATGACGCCCAAGGCCAGGAAGGCACCGCGCAGATGGCGGCCGCCCTGATCACCCAGGGCGCCGCGGGCCGCACGGCGCCGGAGATCGCCACCGATATCGAGCGCCTGGGCGCCGCCATCGGCGCCTCGGCGACGTCGGACTTCACCAGCGTCTACGCCAACAGCCCGACCGACACCTTCGACGAAACCTTCGCCCTGATGACCCAGCTGGTGCGCCAGCCGGACTTCTCGACCGAGGAACTGGACCGCCAGCGCGACCAGGCGCTGGACGGCCTGCGCGTCTCTCTGAGCCAGCCCGGCCCGATCGCCTCGGCTGTCGTGGCCCGCGCCGTCTATGGTGACGCCCCCTACGGCGATCCCGGCGGCGGCACGCTCGACAGCCTGCCGGCCATCGACCGCGATGCGGTCGCCGCCTTCCACGCCGGCAACTGGAATCCCGGAACGGCCAATCTGGTTTTCTCGGGCGACATCGATCCCGAGGCCGCCTTCGCCATGGCCGAGGCCGCCTTCGGCGACTGGCAGGGAACGGGCGGATCCGCCGGCGCGTCCAACCCGGCCGGCGCCCCGGTGACCCCACGCGTGATCGTCGTCGACCTGCCCGGCTCCGGCCAGGCCGCCGTCTCGGTCGCCGGCCGCGCCATCAGCCGCACCGATGAGGACTACTTCCGCCTGCTGGTCGGCAACGCCGTGATGGGCGGCGGCTACTCCGCACGCCTGAACCGGGAGATCCGCATCGAGCGCGGGCTCAGCTACGGCGCCGGCTCGTCCTTCGCCGCCCGCCAGGACGAGGGCTATGTCGTCGCCTCGACCCAGACCCGCAACGACGCGGCGGCCGAGGTCGTCAGCCTGATCCTGGCAGAGATCACCCGCCTGTCGGCCGAACAGGCCACGGACGACGAGATGGCCCCGCGCCGCGCGACCCTGGTCGGCGGCTTCGCGCGCTCGCTGGAGACGGTGGACGGCCTCGGCGGCGCTGTCGCGTCACTGGCCAACTACGGCCTGCCGATGTCGGAGCTGGAGGCCTACGCCCCCAACGTCCGCGGCGTGACGCCCGAGCAGATCCAGGCCTTCGCGGCCGAGCATCTGCGCCCGGGCGACTTCTCGATCGTGGTGGTGGGCGATTCCGCCCAGTTCATCGACGCCCTTCGCGCCGCCCATCCGAACGTGGAAGTCATCCCGGCGACGGACCTCGACCTCGACGTCGCAGCGCTGCGGTAAGGCGCGGGGGCGCCGCTCCGGCGGCGCCCTAGCCGTCCAGGCACACCACCTGCGCCACCCTCAGGTCGCGGCGCAGCTCGTCCGAGACGGTGCCGTAATTGGTGCGGCTGAGGACGACGCCGGGCGCGAACTCGTCGCGAAGGCCCAGTTCGGTGGTCGCGTCGGTCAGGCTCTCGACGGCGGTCGTATAGATGCGGCCCCGGCGCGGCGCCTCGGCGATCGTCACGGCCATGACCCGGCCCTGGGCGTCCATGGCCGGACCGCCCGACAGGCCGCCCAGCGTCCCGACCAGACCCTCCGTCCGTCCGATCTCGGCCCAGGCCAGGACCGGTTCGTCGCGCTGGCCGCGGCCGCGTACGCGCAGGGTCTCGCGGCCGATCAGGCGCGAGGCCGCCTCGCCCGGCCGTGCCTGCGGATAGCCGGGATGATAGGCCGCCTGCCCGACCCGGAGCCGGCGCCCGCGCTCCGAAACAGGCAGCGGGTCGGGTCCGCCTTCGGTGATCAGCACCGCGACGTCGGTATGGCGTGACAGGCGGCTGTCGGCTGAGACCGCACGCCCGCCGCCCACGATCAGGGCCGGTCGGCGGCATCCCTCGACCACGTGCCGGGCCGTCAGCCAGACGCCCTGACCGGAGACGGCGAAGGCCGTGCCGGTGGCCGGCTGGATCGGCCGCGCCGGCGTCTCGACCACGACGGTCGGATCGAAGGGGGTGACCGGCCCCAGGAAGGCGCCCAGCTCGTCCTCGCCGGCGACCGGCGGGGCGGGCGGCGCGTCGGCGCCGTCGTACAGCACGGACGCGATGGCCGCGGCCGCGACCACGCCTCCGTACAGCAACCAGTCGGGGATACGCGCCATCGGGGCGCTAGACCGTGACCGCCGCGGCCAGGACGAGCGCGACCGCCAGCTTGGCCGACACCAGCAGCACCGCCGCCGATATCTCGCCTTCGCGGATGCGGTCCGGCAGGCCCGCCAGGATCATGTCCGTCAGCCGGAAAGCCAGGAGCTGCATCACCACCGTGGCCGCGCCCCAGATGATGATCTCGATGGTCGAGTTGGACGCAGACAGCGACGCCGCCAGCGGAATGGCCAGCCCGGCCAGGACGCCGCCGAAGGCCACCGCCGCCGCCGAGTTGCCGTTGCGGATCAGCGAAATCTCTTTCCAGGGCGTCAGCAGCGCATAGAGGGTCGCTCCGATCATCAGCATCAGCAGCGTCACGCCCACATGGGCCAGGACGATCGGGAAGCCCGCGGCGAAGGCCTGGAGTTCGGGTCCGCCGATGGCGGGAAGGGCAAAGGTCTGGTCCATGACGCCAAAACGGTACGAAGGCGGCCCGGGTGGCCGCAGAAGACTTTCGGCCTGCAAGCCGCAGGCCAGATATGAAAACGCCCGGTCGCTTGCGCGACCGGGCGGAAACTTCCGGACGGGCGAGCCCGCCGCTCAGGTTTTCAGCCGTTAGCCGATGGTCTTCAGATTGACCGCGGCTTCCTTGCCCGAGCGCTTGTCGGTCTGCAGGTCGAACTCGACCTTCTGACCTTCGTTGAGGGTCTTCATGCCCGAAGCCTCGATCGCGGTCGCGTGGACGAAAGCGTCCTTGCCGCCGTTATCGGGCGCGATGAAGCCGTAGCCCTTGGTGGTGTTGTACCATTTGACGGTGCCGGTAGCCATGGCAGCCTCCGATATGCGTTGTCCCCGAAAACCGTTTTCGGGGGCTGTCGGACCTGCAGAACTTGGCTTTGGCCGGCGCATGACCGGTCCGTCGGCGTAAGGCTAGACAGTCGACGTCCGAATGTGTGGCTGAAAACAGTTCCCCGTGCAAGCGAGTGAAAGGGTTAGCCGGTTGCTAGCGGCCCGCTTTCGGCTAGTGTCCGGAGCCCAAGATTGTGAAAAGGCGCGCGAGTCGCGCCTACGGGCCCAAAACGCATGCAACTGACCATCGAACGCGCCGCACTCCTCAAGGCTCTCGGCCATGTCCAGAGCGTGGTGGAGCGCAGGAACACCATTCCGATCCTTTCCAACGTCCTGCTGTCGGCCGGGCGCGACCGCCTGAGCTTCGCGGCCACCGATCTCGACATGGAGATGGTCGACGAGGCCGAGGCCCGGGTGAACCAGGAAGGCCAGATCACGGCCCCGGCCCACACCCTGTTCGATATCGTGCGCAAGTTGCCAGAGGGCGCCGAGGTCGAGCTGACCTACTCGTCGGACGACCCGCGCCTGACCGTGGCGGCGGGCCGCTCGCGGTTCAATCTTCCGGTCCTGCCCGCGGGCGACTTCCCGGTCATGTCGACCGAGAGCACCGGGGCGCGCTTCACCCTGCTGAAGGAAGACCTGGCGCGGCTGATCGACAAGACGCGCTTCGCCGTGTCGACCGAAGAGACGCGCTACTACCTGAACGGCCTCTATCTCCACACCGTGTCCGAGAACGGCCAGGCGCTGCTGCGCGGCGTGGCCACCGACGGCCACCGCCTGGCGCTGGCCGAGACCCCGGCGCCGGAAGGCGCGGCGGGCGGTCCCGGCGTCATCGTGCCCCGCAAGACGATCGATCAGGTCAAGCGCCTGCTCGACGCCGGCTCCGGCCCGGTCGAGATCCAGATCAGCCCCCAGAAGATCCGCTTCGAGTTCGACAAGGCGTCCCTGACCTCCAAGGTCATCGACGGTTCGTTCCCGGACTATGTTCGGGTCATCCCCAAGGGCAACGACAAGGTCGCCGTCCTCGACAACGCCGTCTTCGCCCAGGCCGTGGACCGCGTCTCGACCATCTCGGCCGAAAAGTCGCGCTCGGTGAAGCTGGCCTTCGAGCCGGGCCGCGTGATCCTGACCGTGCGCAACATGGAAGCCGGCCAGGCCACCGAGGAAGTCGAGATCGACTACAACGAGGACGCCTTCGAGATCGGCTTCAACGCCCGCTACCTGATGGACATCGCCGGCCAGATCACCGGCGACGAGGCCCAGTACCGCTTCGCCGATCCGGCCTCCCCGACTCTGGTCCTCGACCCGGCGGACCCGGGCGTCCAGTACGTGCTGATGCCGTTGCGGGTGTAGGCCGTGGACGAGCCGGTCGGCGAAACACTCGTCATCCGTCAGTCACGCCTGAAACAGCTTCTACTGGTGCTCGGCGGCCTCGCCTTCGTGGCGATCGGCGCATGGATGATGAGCAACCCCGACGCGTCGACCCGTCGTTCGGCGGAGTGGGTTCTGTTTTGGGGATGGATCTGTATCGCATTCTTCGGTGCAGCAGCGCTTCTCGCCTTCGTGCGCCTCGTTCGCCCATCGACAATCCGCCTGTCTCCGGAGGGATTCACGATCGAGCATTGGCCGACAAGGCGGCTGATCCGTTGGTCAAGCGTCGAGTCGTTCTCCATCTGGAAGCAGCGAGCGACTCGCCTGGCCGCATGGCGCCTCCACGAAGGGGCGGCGGAGCATAGCTGGATGACGGGCATCAACGCATCATTCGGCATTCACGGCACGGCCAGCGCTGGCTGGGAAGAGAGCCCAGAGGCGATCGTCGGCATCCTGCAGGCCTGGAAGAGTCGCTACGCGCCGGAGCCCGGTGACGCGTTGGAATCGGAAGACAGCGCCCCTAGACCACGCTGGTGATCACCGCCCTCACCCTCACCGACTTCCGCTCCTACGAGAGCGCGCGGCTGGAGCCGGGCGCGGGGGTGACGGTGCTGCATGGGCCCAATGGGGCGGGCAAGACCAATGTGCTGGAGGCGCTGAGCTTCCTGACGCCCGGCAAGGGCCTCAGGGGCGCGGGCGCGGCCGAGGTCGGGCGGCGCGAGCCGGGCGAGACGGCGGGCCGGGCCTGGGCCGTCGCGGCGGTGCTGGGCGACGACGAGCGGCGTCTGGGCACCGGCGTCCAGGCGCCCGGCGCCGCGCGGCGCATCGTGCGCATCGACGGCGAACCGGCCCAGCCGGGCGACCTGCTGGATCATATCCGCCCCGTCTGGGCCACGCCTGAACAGGATCGTCTGTTCTCGGACAGCCGCGCCGAGCGGCTCAAGTTTTTCGACCGGCTGGTCTTCGCCGCCCGCCCCAGCCACGCCGCCGCCGTCTCGGCCTATGAGAAGGCGCTGCGCGACCGGCTCCGCCTCCTGACCGACGCCGCCGACCGGGGCGAGGCTGCCGATCCCCTCTGGCTCGATGCGCTGGAGGCCCGGCTGGCCGACAGCGGGGCCGCCGCCGCCCTGGCCCGCGCCGAGGCCCTGATCGGGCTCCAGGCCGCCATCGACGCCCGCACGGACACCGCCTTCCCGCAGGGCGACCTGTCGCTGGCCGGCGAGGCCGAACAGCGCGCCGCCTCCGGCCAGTCCATGGAGGAGGTCATGGCCTTCCTGGCCGATGGCTTCCGCGCCGCCCGCGCCCGCGACGGCGCGGCGGGCCGCTCCCTGTTCGGCCCCCATCGCTCGGACCTCACTGCCCTCCACCGCGAGAAGGGCCGGCAAGCCTCCGAGGGCTCCTCCGGCGAGCAGAAGGCGCTGGTCCTGAACCTGATCCTCGCCCAGCTGTCGCGCCTCGCCGACAGCGAGCCGCGGCCCCTCCTCCTGCTCGACGAGGCCCCCGCCCACCTCGACGACGCCCGCCGCGCCGCCCTGTTCGACGAGATCGAGGCGCTCGGCCTCCAGGCCGTCATGACCGGCACCGAACGCGGTCTGTTCGAGGCGCTGGAAGGCCGCGCGACCTTCGTGCGGGTCAGCGGCGGCGGGTTCGAACGCGAGTAGCGCCGCGCCCCGGAATTCCTCGCAATTCCTCCGTGAATCCCTATATATTTTCACCTTCCGGCGGCGCGGATTCGCGGCCCGCCCATCGCCCCTTCCGAAGCCCGTGACCGGGCCTTTCCGACAGATCGAATGACCGACGAAAACGACTTGCCCGAGGCCGAATACGGCGCGGATTCCATCAAGGTTCTCAAGGGGCTGGACGCGGTGCGCAAGCGGCCCGGCATGTACATCGGCGACACCGATGACGGCTCGGGCCTGCACCACATGGTCTATGAGGTGGTGGACAACGCGATCGACGAGGCCCTGGCCGGTCACGCGGACCTTGTGCAGGTGATCCTCAACGAGGACGGCTCGGTCACCGTCACCGACAACGGCCGGGGGATCCCGACCGACATCCACGCCGAGGAAGGCGTCTCGGCGGCCGAGGTCATCATGACCCAGCTGCACGCCGGCGGTAAGTTCGACCAGAACTCCTACAAGGTCTCCGGCGGCCTGCACGGCGTGGGCGTGTCCGTGGTGAACGCCCTGTCCGACTGGCTGGAGCTGGTCATCTATCGCAACGGCAAGAAGCACCAGATGCGCTTCGAGCGCGGCGACACCGTCAAGTCGCTCGAGATCACGGGCGACGCCCCGATCCGCACCGACGGCGACAGGGCCGGCGAGCCCCTCACGGGCACAGAGGTCACCTTCTACCCGTCGGTCACGACCTTCAGCCACATCGACTTCGACCTGAAGACGCTGGAGCACCGCCTGCGCGAGCTGGCCTTCC
>CAMLNT010000061.1 GCA_946481425.1 uncultured Brevundimonas sp. | reverse complement strand
GTCTCGTCGCCAAGCTGGCGCCGCATCTGCCCTACGTTCGCCGTTACGCCCGCGCCCTCACCGGCAGCCAGGCGTCGGGAGACAACTACGTTCGCGCCGCCCTCGAAGCGGTGGCGTCGGGCGCCGTCACCCTCGAGGAATCGGTCACGCCGCGCGTGGCCCTCTATTCCGCTTTCCACGCCATCTGGTCATCGACGGGCGCCCAGCTCGAAGAGGGGCCGGACGTCTCCGGGCAGGAAGCGACCGGCCGTCTGCTTCGCATTCCGCCGCGCTCGCGTCAGGCGTTCCTGCTCACCGCACTCGAAGGCTTCACGCCGTCGGAATCGGCGTCCATTCTCGCGACCTCGGTGTCCGAGGTCGAAGGCCTGATCGCCCAGGCGCAGTCCGAGATCGACGCGGAACTGGCCACCGATGTGCTGATCATCGAGGACGAGGCGGTCATCTCCGCCGACATCGAGGCGCTGGTCCGTGAACTCGGGCACAATGTCGTCGGCGTCACCACGACCCGCACCGAAGCGGTGGACGCGGTCGCCAACACCCGTCCGGGTCTGGTGCTTGCCGACATCCAGCTGGCCGACGGCTCTTCGGGCATCGACGCCGTCAAGGACATCCTCAAGCGTCACGACGTGCCGGTGATCTTCATCACCGCCTTCCCCGAGCGCCTGCTGACCGGAGAGCGTCCGGAGCCGACCTTCCTGATCACCAAGCCCTTCCAGCCCGACAATGTGAAGGCGGCGATTGGCCAGGCCCTGTTCTTCCATCCGTCTCGTCAGACCCAGCCGGCCTGATCAGCGGACAGACCCAACAAGAAAGGCCCCCGGGATCCGGGGGCCTTTTTCGTGTCGGTCGCCAGCAGCGCTACTGCGCGGTTTCTTGCGGCGTGGCTTCCTGACGGACCCCATCGGTCTCCTGGTCGATCCCCGCCACGTCACCGGGCTGGCTGACCTGGGTCTGTTCGGCCTCCGCCAGATCGCCGCTGTTGCCGGCCCAAAGCGCGAACAGGGCGATGGCCGCCAGGGCCGCGGATACCACCAGCACGATCAGGATATGCAGGCCGCGACGGCCTTGCTTGGCGCGATCCTCGCTGATGACCTGCGGGCGTTCGGCCTGATCGTCGGGGCGCATCGTCGGGTCGGTCATCGGCGTCGTCTCCATGGCTCAGCTTGTCTCTGGAAACGTCCCTTGAAGGGGCCGCGTTCCACCGGGCCGAGCCTCTCGAAAAAAATTCGCACCTGACGGGAACCGCCGTTTCACGACGGTGTTCTATGTCTGCGGAGGCGGCGACGCCCCCCCGACTTGAGGCCGACGGCAGTCGGCCTGCCGCCTCCGCAGACTTTTCGAAGGCCCCCCCGGGGCCCTTTTTGTTTGTCCGTTGGCGAGTCGGACAAAAGCCCCGGCCGCTGACGCGGCCGAGGCCTCTTGTCTGTTTCGTTGGATCAGGCGGCCGGACTGGCCTCGATCACCACCTCGACACGCCGGCGGACCGGTTCGCTGACCGAGCCGTCCGTGGCGCCCGCCTCGCCGGCGGCCTCGATTTCAAAGGCCGGAGCGGGCAGGCCCGCCTGGGCCAGGGCCGCCGCGACCGTCTCGGCGCGCCGTTCCGAAAGCGTAAGATTGCGCTGCGCACCGCCCGTCGCGCTCGACAGGCCGATCACTCGCACGCGCTGGATCGAACAGCCCCGCATCGTATCCGCCGTCGTCCGGATCAGCGCCGCCGCCGGCTCCGTCAGCCCCGCCTCGCTCTCCGCGAAATACACCGGCAGGGTCGTGTTCACGCACACCTGCGGATCGACGACCAGTTCGCTGCGGTCACGGACGCCAAGCGTCCCGCATCCCGCCAGCGCCACCGCCGCCACGCTCAAACCAATCAGCCCACGCATCCAAATCCCTCCAGCCCTCAAGGAAAAGGCGGCCCATCCTGCGATGGGCCGCCCTCCACTTCAATCGACCGACCCGCGATCAATAACGACGCGTGCCGTCTTCCCAATAGCAGTCGCCCTCGGGATAGCAGTAGTAATACCGGCCGTAGCGGCTGTCGTACTGACGCGACAGGTTGCGGGCTTCGCGGTCCTGCTGCGAGCCACGGATGGCGCCGGCCACGCCGCCCACGACGGCGCCGATGGCGGCGCCGCGACCAGCGTTGCCGTCGCCAACGTTGTTGCCGATGACGGCGCCCGCAAGAGCGCCGAGAGCGGCGCCGCCGGCGGCGTTTCGTTCGATGTTCCCGGTCGAGGTGCAGGCCCCGGCCAGCAGGGCCGCAGAGGCGGCCATCACAGTGATGACTTTAGACATGAGGTAGGATCTCCCTTTCGCTCCCCAGGCGAGAACGCTGGATTGCGGTCAAGGTTCCGCGACTATGCGACCGACCTCGGTTACGTTAACGTCCGTCGTGCGACGCGCGCTCGACGGCGCCGGGTTGTTTTGAGGGGCAGTACATATGGCTGATGACGGCGAAAATCATGGCGGCGGCACGCCGGCCTGGGCCCGTCGTGGACGGCGCAGCGGCTCGAATCCGCTGGTCGGACTTCTGGTGACCTTGTTTGCGCTGTTCGGCGCCCTGACGGCCGGCCTGGCCGTCAAGGAACGGTCGGTGGCCGGCGCCGGCGAGCAGATCGACGGCTGGCTGGCCGCAGGCTGGAACGCCGTGCGTGGCGTCGACGCCGAGGATGTGGCCGACGCCGCCGGCGACGCTGCAGAGGCGACTGGCGAGGCTGCCGAGGAAGCGGGCGATGCCGTCGAGGCGGGCGCCGACGCTGCCTCGGAAGAGCTCAAGAACGGCTGAAGTGACAAGGGGGAACTGGCGTCCCGGACGCACGTTCGCTCCGAATGAAGGCTGAAGACGCGCCCACTGCGCACCATGATCGGGCGCGCCTCGGCAGGATCGAGGTCATCGTCAACCCGCGATCCGGAAGCGTCGGCGCCTCTGCGCCTGACGAGCTTCAGGCTGAGCTCGAAGGCCGTGGGCTCGATTTCCGCATGCACATTTGCGGCGAGGTCGATTTCGACGCCATGCTGGACGACGTCTTCGGCGCGAAACCGAAGCTGGTCATTGTTCTGGCCGGCGACGGCACTGTGCGGGCGGTCGCCGCCCGGGCGGGCGAGGATGGTCCACTGATCGCGCCCCTGCCGGGCGGCACGATGAACATGCTGCCAAAGGCCGTCTACGGCACCGCAGACTGGAAAGCCGCGCTGGGTGACGCCCTCGAGGGCGGCGAGGCGGTCGGCATCCCCGGCGGCAGCGTGGACGGCGAGCCCTTCTACTGCGCCGCCATTCTGGGAGCGCCGGCCCTGTGGGCGCCGGCCCGGGAAGCCTTGCGCGAGGGAAAGTTGAAGCTCGGCTGGGCCCGCGCCCGCCGGGCGCTTCGGCGCGCCTTCACGGGCCCCATTCGCTTTCGTCTGGATCGTACCACGCTGAAGCGCGCGGAGGCCCTGGTGTTCATTACGCCGCTGATCTCGACGGCCCTGACCCGCCATGACGGTCTTGAGGCCGCGGTGATGAAGACCTCGGACGCGCGCGAGGCCTTCCGCCTGGCGGCCACGGCAGTGTTCTCGGACTGGCGCAACGATCCCAGCGTCGAAACCCAGGTGGTAAAGCGCGCCAATGTATGGGCGCGCTCGCGCATCCCCGCCATTCTCGACGGCGAAACCGTGCGGCTGTCGACGGACGCCCAGGTGACCTTCCAGGCCGTGGCCTTCCGCGCCCTTGCGCCCAAGGCCGCCTCGGTGGAGGACACCGGCTGATGGGACGCATCTTCCACTTTTCCGACGTGCACTTCGGCGCCGAGAACAAGGCTGCGGTCGAGGCGGCGCTTCAGCATTGCCATGACAACGACCCGGACCTCGTCCTGATCACGGGCGACATCACCCAGCAGGGTTTCAACGACGAGTTCGAGGCCGCCGCACGCTGGATCAAGGCGATGCCGGAGCCGGTCTTCGTCACGGTCGGCAATCACGACGTGCCCTACTGGAATATCGTCGACCGGCTGTTTTATCCGTGGCGGCGCTTCGAGCGGGCGACCGGACATCCTGCCCATGATCACCAGCTGGTCACCGACAAGTTCATGGTGCGGGGGGTCACAACCGCACGCGGCTGGCAGGCGCGGCTGAACTGGTCCAAGGGCGTCATCGATCTGGACCAGACGCGGCGCGCGGCCCAGGCCCTGGCCGAGACCGGTTCGAGCTGCCTGCGCATCCTGGCTTGCCACCATCCCCTGATCGAGATGATCGGCACGCCTATGACCGGTGACGTGAAGCGAGGGGAGGCGGCGGCCAAGATCTTTGCTGAGGCCGGCGTCGACCTGATCATGACCGGTCACGTACACGTGCCGTTCGCTCTGCCTCTCGGGGTTGGATCACATCGTTGCTATGCGGTCGGCTGTGGCACCTTGTCGGTGCGCGAGCGCGGCGCGGCGCCAGGCTTTAACTGCGTGACCTGGGACGCCAACGACATTCATGTCACCGCCCTCGGCTGGACCGGATCGAAGTTCGAGGCGCAGCGGACCTGGAATCTCGACCGCCGCGGCGCCCTGGCCTGATCGGCGCTGCGGGCCGGCGCTCTTCCCAGTCCAAATGAAAAGGCCGCGGACGATGTCCGCGGCCTTTTGCAGTCTTTCGGTTGTCCCGATCAGACCCTGGGTCGCCCGCGTCCGAAGATCAGCGAGACCACGAACAGGACGATGAAGACGATGAACAGGATCCAGGCGATGTCCATGGACAGGCCTGCGACGCCGCCAAAGCCGAGGGCCAGGGCGACAAGGGCGATAATCAGAAAAATGACGGCCCAGCGAAGCATTATGGTGTCCTCCAAGCAATAACCGCCAAGCTTGGCAGCTGCCTGTTAAACTCTGAACGCTGGCAACTGTTCCCGGATTACTTGGGCTTCGGATAGGTCCAGCCCGGCTTGCGTCCCTTGGCCGCAGCCAGCTGGTCGGCGGCGAAGGACCAGTTCACCAGCTTGTCGAACCAGGCCTCCAGGAAGCCTTTCCGGTCCTGTTTGTGGTCCAGATAGTAGGCGTGCTCCCACAGGTCGCAGACCACGACCGGTGTGTCGGCGTCGGCCGACAGGGCGTTGGCGGCGTCGTGCGTCGAGATGACCTTGAGCGTCCCGGCCTTGTCGGCGGTGATCCACACCCAGCCTGAGGCGAAGTGGCCGACGCCTTCGGTGACGAAATCTGCCTTCAGCTTGTCCAGGCCGCCGTAAGCGTCGATCGCGGCCGCCAGTTCGCCCGCAGGCGCGGCGTAGTCGCCAGTCATCGATTCCCAGAAAAAGCCGTGGTTCCAGCTCTGGGCGGCATTGTTGAACACCTTGCCCGACTTGTGGGCGGCGATAACCGCCTCGAGCGTATCGTGGCGCTCGCCGGCCTTCTCGAGCAGCTCGTTGAGCGTGTCGACGTACTTTTTGTGATGCTTGCCGTGGTGGGTGTTCAGCGTCTCGGCGCCGAGCACGGGTTCCAGCGCGTCGGCGGCGTACGGCAGGTCGGGGAGGATGAACATTGCGAGGCCTCTCGTCAGTTTACTCAGCGACGAGAGCCGGACCCTCGCGCCTTTTCGGTGAAGGCGGCGGCGACCATGGTGGCCAGCGCCGGGTTACGCAAAAAGATGTAGCCGGCGGCCAGACCGGCCACCGTGCCGAGGATCGGCCGGGTGCGGAACAGGCCCACGACCCGCTCCTGAACGCCGACCGGCTCATCGTCGTACTCCGGCTCCTTGGGCCCGAGCACCACGAGCGCGGTAACCCCGGCCGCCACGGCGAAGATGAGGGCAGTGACCGCCGCCGCGCCCGCCGGGATCAGCCAGATGGCCAGACCCGCATAGATGGCGAAGCCGAGCGCGACGATGGCGACGAATACGCACGCCGCGACCGCCGCGATTCCCGCGGCCTTGACGATCAGCCCCCTGCCGAACATCAGCGGCGGCCGCCAGCCAGCAGCAGGCCGATGATGACGCCGACGCCCAGCGCGATGCCGGTCGACTGCAGCGGCTTTTCCTGGACCCGTTCGGTCAGGTAGCGCTGGTATTCGTCAAAGCGCTCGGACGCCTCGTCGTAATACTCGCGGCCGCGAACGATGCCTTCGTCGTAATAGGTCTTGGCGCGCGAGCGAAGCTCGGTGGCGCGTTCGCGCACGCTCTCGTCGGCCTTGGCCGCGATGTCGCGCAGGCGGTCGGCTTCTTCGCGTGACACGGCCTTCAGGTCTTCCTTGAGGGCCTTGAGGTCGTTCTTGACGTCCTGACGCGCAGTCGTGGAGGCGGCTCGAGCCATATCCTTGTCTCCGGCAAAGCTTCGGTTCTCGCCATATGGGCGACTTGGGACCTGAACGCCAGAGGTTGATGCGAGTTCCTTTGCCGCCAAGGCTTCGGTTCGCTATTGGCGATGCATGAGCGACTTCCTCTTCCCGCCATCCGAGCCCGTCAGCCTGCCAGTGCTGGGCGCCGCCGCGCGGTTTCCGGTGCGGCGCGTGCTTTGTGTGGGGCAGAACTATGCAGCCCATGCCCGCGAGATGGGCGCAGACCCGGACCGCCGGCCCCCGTTTTTCTTTTCGAAGCCCGCCGACGCCCTCGTGCCGCTGGGCGGGGAAGTGCCTTACCCCAGCGCGACGCGCGACCTGCACCATGAGGTCGAGCTGGTCGTCGCCATCGGCCACGGCGGGTCGGACCTGACCCCCGACGAAGCCGCCGGACTGATCGTTGGCTGGGCCGTCGGCGTCGACCTGACCCGCCGTGACATCCAGGCCGAGGCCAAGAAGGCGGGCCGTCCCTGGGATGCGGCCAAAGGCTTTGATTTTTCCGCGCCGATAGGACCGATCACCCGGGTCCAGGACCTTGCCCAGCCCGCCGGAGCGGTCCAGCTGACCGTCAATGGTGTGGTCCGCCAGAGCGGCGACCTGGCCGACATGATCTGGAGCCCGGCCGAGGTGGTGGCCCAGGCGTCGATGCTCTGGCGTCTGGCCCCGGGCGACCTGATATTCACCGGCACGCCCGAAGGCGTCGGCCCGCTCGAGCGCGGCGACAAGGTGGTGGCGCGGGTCGACGGACTCGAACCGGTGACCTTCACCCTCGTCTAGGAGATGGCGCGATGATCCTGCACGGCTACTGGCGCTCCGGGGCTGCCTATCGCGTCCGGATCGGCCTCAATCTCAAGGGCCTGAACTATGACCAGCAGGCCGTCGAACTGCGGACTGGCCAGCAGAAGTCCGAGGCCTTCGTCGCCTTGAATCCGCAGGGGCTCGTGCCGGCTCTGGAAGCGGACGGTCAGGTCCTGACCCAGAGTCTCGCGATCCTGGAATGGCTCGAGGAGCGCTATCCCGATCCGCCTCTTTTGCCCGGGCCGATCTCGGAGCGCGCCCAGGTCCGGGCCATGGCGGCGATCGTGACCTGTGACATCCACCCGCTGAACAACCTGCGGGTCCTAAGGGCCGTCGGCGCGCTGGGCGCCGTCCAGAACGACTGGGCCCGCCAGTGGATCGCGCCGGGCTTCGACGCGCTGGAGGCCCTGATCGAGCGCCACGGCCGCGGCTGGGCCTTCGGCGATCAGCCGACCTTGGCGGACTGCTGTCTCGTGCCGCAGATCTTCTCGGCGCGGCGCTTCGAGATCGACCTCTCCGCCTGGCCGCGCATCAAGGCGATCGAGGCCATGGCGGCCGCGCATCCAGCCTTTGCGGCCGCCCATCCGGCGGTCCAGCCCGACGCCGACTGACTGGCGAACGGTGTTCCGCATTAAGGCTCCATAAGGGTTCCGATCAGCCGCGGTTAAGGTTTCTCCGTCATTATCCTTGTCAGGCATAACGCCTGGAGGATGCGCGATGACGCGCTTCAGTGTGATTTCGAAGTCGGACGCGCCCGCGCCGCTCGACTACGCCTCTGCGGTCCAGTCGGCCCGCGTCCGGTCCGGCGCCTGGATCGATGGCGCGGACGAGGTCCGTCGGCTCGATCTGGTCAATGCCGATGGCGCCATCCTCCTCGGCTGGAACGACCCGGAAGTCGAAATCGCCGCCGCTGATCCTGCCGCGTCTGGCCTTCCCGCTCGCGTCGCCGCCCGTCTCGCGGCCATGACCCCCAACGCCGAGGCCGTAGCCTTCGAAACCAGTCTGTCGTCCGCCGTATCGGGCGTCCTGCTGGCCGCCCGCACCGTCACCGGCCGCGACGGCGCCTTCTTCTGCGACGAGGCCGTTTCGGCCGCCGGTTCGGTCGAGGATCTCGCCGCCCTGGTCGAACATCGTGGCGGCGAGATCGCCGCCATCGTCATCCGTCCGCTCGACGCGGCCCCGACCTTCCTGCGCGCCGTGCGTCGCCTGGCTGACCGCGCCGGCGCCATGCTGATCTTCGAGGAAGGCCGCACGGCGCTCCGCGTGCATCGCGGGGGGGCCCAGGGCCTTTCCGGCGTCCGCGCCGACGCCGTCGTCTTCGGCCCGTCGCTGGCCAATGGCCGCGAGCTGTGCGCCGTCACCGGTTCGGTCGAGCTCCTGTCGGTGTTCGAGCGCCAGGGCGCTCAGCCGGACCTCGCCGCCTTCGCCGCCGCCGATGTCGTGCTGTCGCGCGTGGCTCGCGACGACATCGCCCAGGCGCTTCAGATCAACGGGGCCGAGATCGTCGCCGAGCTGCAGATGCGCCTGATCTCGACCGGCGCCGGCCAGCTCGTGGGCATCCACGGCGATCCGTCCTGGAGCGTGGTCGCGGGCGACACCGCCTTCGAAGCCGCGCTGTGCGAGGCGCTGGCCCAAGAGGGCGTGATGTTCCAGGGCGCGCACCTCCTGTCCTCGGCCTTTGGCGGCCGTGAGACCGCGCGCCTGCTCAAGGCCTATGACCGCGTCCTGCCGGCTCTGGTCGACACCTTCCACTGGCCGCGTCGTCGCGCCGGATGATCGGCGCTTCGGACCAGAGCCGCGCCCGTCTCGGGCTCGGCACGGCGCAGTTTGCCGAGCCGCGGGGACGCGGCGGGGAAGCTGAGATCCGCGCCATTCTCGATACGGCCGCGCCCGCCGGCGTGACCCTTGTCGACACGGCTGCCGCCTATGGCGACGCCGAGCGGTCTCTCGGCCAGTGCTGGCCCTTTCCTAGCCCGTTCTCGGTCATCACCCGCACGGTCCGCCTGTCCGAAGGACTGGACCGCATCGAACATCGCGCCCGCCGTTCGCTCGAGCGTCTCGGCATCGCGCGCGCCCAGGGCCTGCTGGTGCATGCGGCGGAAGATCTGCACGGTCCGGACGGCCGCGCCCTGTGGGCCCGGCTCGAGCGTCTCAAGGGCGAGGGCCTCTTCCAGTCGATCGGCTTCTCGGCCCATGCCGAGGATGATCCGGCTGCGCTCGCGCGCCGCTACAACCCCGACATCGTCCAGCTGCCGGTCTCGATGCTCGATCAGCGCCTCGTCGCCGACGGCACGCTGGAGAAGCTGGCCGAGCAGGGCGTCGAGGTTCACCTGCGCTCGGTCTTCCTCAAGGGGCTGCTCTTCATGGACCGCGAGGCGTTGCCCCCATCGCTCGTCCATGCCGGTCCGCGCCTGTCGCGCATCCGTCGCATGCTGGCCGAAGCCGGCGCCGATCCGATGCAGGCCGCGCTCGGGTTCGCGCTGGACCGCCCGGAGGCCTCGGCCGTCATCGTGGGCGTGGCCTCGGCTGCCGAGCTGCGCGCGGTCATCGCGGCCTCGCATCAGCCGGCGCCGAAGCTGGACTGGGCGGCGCTGTCGCTCGACGACAGCACCGCCCTGGATCCGCGTCAGTGGATCAGTAGCGCAGCCTGACCCCTGCGTAGGCCGCACGGCCCGTCTCGCCGTAACCCAGCACCTCCTGATAGCGCTCGTCGGTCAGGTTCTCGACGCGCAGGGTCAGCTCCACAGTGTCGGTCAGCTGATATCCGCCGACGAACCGGCCGATCACAAAGCCGTCGCGAACGCCGCCCGCATCGTCCTGATCGCTTTCGCCACGCACGGTGAGGGCGCCCCGCCAGTCGCCATCGGACCAGTCCAGCGTCACCGATCCCGAATGTTCCGGCACGCGGAGCAGGCGCGCGCCGGTCTGGCCGTTCTGGGCGTCGGTGTAGGCGTACGAGCCCGTCACGCCGAAGGCGCCCGTGATCCGCCAGTCGCCCTGGATCTCGACACCCGTCGATTCCGTCTCGGCGATGTTGATGTAGTAGCTGTCGAAGGTCAGGACGTCGAAGAAGAAGCTGATCTCGTCCTCGATCTCGAGCCGGAAGGCGGTCGCCCGAATCCCGATCCGGTCGTCCGCAGACCGCCAGGCCAGACCCAGATCGTAGCCTTCCGCGCGCTCGGGGCGCAGTTCCGGATACGGGCTGAGCGAGAAGCAGAAGTCGCACAGCGTCTGACTGATGGTCGGGGTCTTGAAGCCCTGGCCCCAGGAGCCGGTCAGGGTGAAACCGCCGCCGAGGTCATAGGCCAGGCCCGCGCGGAAGGTTGCCTCGGGCTCGTATTCGTCCGGGTCGTCGATCCGGGCGCTGAGCGAGGCGGTGAGGCGGTCTGTAGCGTCGAAGCGCGCGGCCGCGAAGGCCGAGGTTGCGCCCAGTTCCTCGGCGTCGCCGGTCGACAGGTCGCCCTGGGTGTCCTCGCGTTCAAGGCCCACCACGAGGCCTAGCCGGTTGGTCAGTTGCGCATTCTCGGCCTGCCAGCGCCAGGCGGTCCGCTCGCCGGTGTAGCGCGACGGGAATGCGCCGCCGACGATCGCCCGGTCGATGGTCGAGCCCATCCAGGTCAGCGACTGGTCGAAGCCGAACATAGACGCGCTGGCTCGCAGAAAGCCCGAACCCGTCTCCGTGTCCGAGACTTCCGCCGTGTCGGCCAGCAGATAGGCCGGGGCCGGGTACCCGTCGATATGGGCATGGGCGTCCTGATAACGAACGCGTCCTTCGAGGGTGACGACGCCCAGGGCGAGCCGGCCATTCAGGCCCGCACTGTAAGCTTCGAAGGGATCTGCTTCCGGGTTGCTGTCGGCCACGTCCGCCTTGGATATTCCATCCGTGCGAAACGACGACAGGGTGAGCCCGAAGGCGCCCCGGTCGCCCGCCACGCCGATGGCGCCGGAGGCGTTGAGCGTGTCCTCCGATCCTGCTTCCAGGCTGAGCCTCGCGCCATCGAGTTCGCGGCTCGTCAGGGCGATGACGCCGCCGATGGCGTCCGAACCCCACAGCGAGCCTTGCGGTCCGTTCAAGACCTCGATGCGACGGATGTCGGCCAGCTCCAGCGAGGCGAAGTCGTAGCCGCCCGCCGGTTGGGAGGGGTCGTTCAGGGCCACGCCGTCCAGCAGGACCAAGGTCTTGTCCTGCCCCGCGCCGCGCAGGCGCACCGAGGTCACCCCGCCGGGCGAGCCCTGGCTGTAGAGGCTGACACCGGGGACTTCGCTCAGGATCTCCGAGACGAAGGCGGCGCCCGATCGTTCGATCTCGGCCTCGTCGATGACATAGGCGCCGGGTGTCACGTCGATGGGGGCCGACAGGCGCGTAGCCGTGACGATGACTTCGTCGACCTCGGGCGAGTCAGGCAGCTGGGCCAGGGCGGGCGTGGAAAGGGCCAGGCTCGTCGCCGTGGCCAGTAGAAGGGTGCGTTGCATGGCGCATTTGTTCCGTCGCAGGTCTGGCGGAGCCGCGCGCCCGACCGGTTCAGCGACAGCGATCGCCCTTCACGCGAAGGACGGCGGCCGATCGCGTCGCTGCGACGGAATGGTCCCGCGCCCCTGTCTGGTCCCGGACAGAAGACGAGCGACGTGAACGGACAGG
>CAMLNT010000060.1 GCA_946481425.1 uncultured Brevundimonas sp. | reverse complement strand
AGATTTGGCTGAACTGGAAACCTCCAGCACACCTCCATCGGCACGTCGTCCGCGCTAGCGAACTCTAGCTCGTAGCGTTTCGCCATGCGCTCAAAGAGGGTTCGAGCCTCTGGGGTGTAGTCTCTGCTGTTCACAGCCTCACTGTGCGAGCCGGACGCGATGTCCGCAATGGGTCGAACAGCGACTCGCACTCGCGGCCGACAATCGGACCTTCGCATCACCACCGCGCGGAAGGGTCGGTCGGGGGTGACGCCCGAAGATGACCGTCGCTAGCTTGTCCGCGACAGGTTCCTCGCTACCGCCGCCCGCACCAGCGCCCTGAAGGCCTCGGGGTCGACCGTGTCGCCCTCGCGCAGATCGATGGCGCGGCGCATGGCGCCGTCGAGGCTGGCGTTGAAGAGGCCCTTCGGATCGTTGAGCGCCGCGCCGCACGCGAAGGTCAGCTTGACGCAGCCCTTGTAGACCTCGCCGGTGCACAGGATGCCGGCGTGCTCCCACACCGGGACGCCGTTCGGATTGCTGGGCTTGCGCCACTTCACCGCCTCGACCGCATCGGGGTCGGCCTGGAGGATCAGGCCGCGCATGCGCGACAGGGTCTCGCCGCGCCAGTCGCCGAGGTCGACGATGCGCTGGTCGATCAGGTCGGAGGGACTGTCGGTCACATCTTCTCTCCCGGCAGGGCGGCGGACTGTTTGACCCAGGCGGTGAAGGCGTCCGCGTCGAACGGCTTGGCCTCGTCGAAATGGACATAGCGGGCCTTGGGCTGTTTCGAGCCGACCGGGAGGGGCGGGTCGAGTTCGACGCCGTTGTGGAAGGCGATCTTGATGTAGCGGGTCATGGCGTGAAAGCTGAGGAACCAGTCCTCGCGGCCGGGTGCGCCGTAGAGCGGCGAGTTCCACTTCACGGCCTTGCGGACACCGGGCACAGCTTTCGTGACGAGGGCGTCGATCTGACGGCCGGCGTCGGACTTCCAGCCTGGCGCGGCGGCGATCCATGCCTGGACGGGCTCTTCGCCGTAGCCGAGCGGAATCTGCGGATTGCCGCCGGAGAGCAGTCTGGGTTTTGCGTCGTCCGCCGTGGTCATGCCGACACCTCCGCGCACAGGAAGGCACGGCGCCGCGCGCCTGGCAAAGCCTATTCAGAAGAGGAAGAAATGGCGGACCCGGAGCGATTCGAACGCCCGACCCTCAGATTCGTAGTCTGATGCTCTATCCAGCTGAGCTACGGGTCCGCAGACCGGGCGCTTGGGGTGGCCCGGCGAAGGGGCGGACACCTATCCCCTCCCGTTTGGGAATGCAAGGGCCTGATCGCGCTCTTTACAGAGGGATACGTCCGCGCAACATGCGCCTCTGGATTGAGGAAACACCGATATGAGTTCGAGCGACTTCGAGGCGCTGATCAACGGGCCGCTGGCCCCGGCGCTGGCAGGGCTGGAAGACGCCCGCAAGGCCGCCATGAAGAAGCGCTGGATCACCTTCGGGATCGCCGCGGTCGTGGCCGTTCTGGCGCTGGTTCTCCTGCAAGGCGGCGTTTTTGGATGGGTGCTGGCGATCATCGCCCTGATCGGCGGGTGGATCTGGGGCTCGTCGCATCTGGACAAGGCGGGGCGCACGCTGAAGGACCCGGCGCTGACGGCCATCACCCAGGCGCGCGGCATGACCTATGCCGGTCACGGCTTCACCGCGGACGGCTACGAGGGGCTGCACCCGCTCTTCGGGCGTCCCAACCAGCGCAGCTTCACCGACCGTCTCTCGGGCGACGAGGGCGGTCCTTATGCCCTTTATGAAGCCGTGCTGGTGACCGGATCGGGCAAGAGCCGGCAGGAAGTCTTCCGGGGGCTGATCTATTCGCTGAAGCGCAGTCCCATCCAGGGCGAGACGGTGATCGTGCCGGACAAGGGGCTGTTCAACTTCTTCAAGCCGTCAGGCGGCATGGACCGGGTCAAATTCGAAGACGACACCGAGTTCGAGAAGCGCTTCGAGGTCTATTCGACCCATCCGGACCAGGCGCGGGCGCTGGTCAATCCGGTGGTGCGCGAGAAGCTGAAGGGCTGGCGCCAGGCCCATGGCAAGGTGTTCGTCCGCATCGCCGGCGAAGAGGTGACGGTGGCGCTGGGCAAGCGCAACGACCACTTCGAAGTCGGCAACATGACAAAGGCGATCCCGCCGCGCGACCGCGTTCAGGGCATCTGGAACGACGTGGACGCCACCGTCGCCATCGCCCGGGATATCCGCACGTCGCTGGGCTAGGCCGCTACGGCTTTGCGCGCCGGGACCGGGCGGCCTAGGTAGGAGGCATGCGTTTCCTCCCCCTTGCCGCCGCCCTGTTCCTTGCCGCCTGCTCGCCGTTCGAACGGGCGGCGCCCGGGCCCCAGGAAACCGCCGAAGTCGCCATCGCGCGCGGCCCGTTCGTCTCGGCCGCCAATCCGATGGCGGCGGAGGCGGGGATGCAGGTTCTGAGGGCCGGTGGGTCAGCGGTGGACGCCGCCGTCGCGGTGCAGGCCGTGCTGGGGCTGGTCGAGCCGCAGAGCTCGGGCCTGGGCGGCGGGGCCTTCATGGTCCACTACGACGCAGAGACGCGGGCGGTCACGGTCTACAACGGCCGGGAGACGGCGCCGGCGGCGGCCACGCCCGACCTCTTCATGGAGAACGGCGAGCCGCTGAATTTCCGCACGGCGGTCCTGTCGGGTGACGCAGTGGGCGTGCCCGGCGCCGTGGCGGTGCTGGCGCGGGCGCAGAGCCAGCATGGGCGCCTGCCGTGGTCGGCTCTGTTCGGCGAGGCGGAGCGGCTGGCGCGCGACGGCTTCATCGTGCCGCCGCGGATGGGGATGTTCATCAACAGCCCCGAGGCCAGCGCGCCGCAGGCGCATACGCCCGCCGCACGCGCCTATTTCGAGCGGGCCGACGGCACGCGGCCGCGCGCCGGGGATACGATGACCAATCCGGCCTATGCCGAAACCGTGCGCCACATCGCCGAGGAGGGGCCGGACTGGTTCTACGAGGGACCGCTGGCGCGCGAGATCGTGGCGGCCGTACAGGCGGGCGATCGGCCGGGCGGGCTGACGCTCGAGGACCTCGACAACTACACGACGCAGGAGGGCGATGCGATCTGCCGGCCGTACCGCGTCTATATCGTCTGCGTGCCGCCGCCGCCGTCGTCGGGCGTGGGCCTCCTGCAGCTGCTGGCCATGGCCGAAGAGACGCCGGACATCCAGGGCGGCCCGGGCAGCGCGGAAGCCTGGGTCGCCTTCGCACGGCTTCAGCGGCTGATGTATGCGGATCGTGACCTCTATGTGGGCGACGCCGACTTCGTCTCCGTGCCGGTCGCGGGTCTGCTGGACGAGGCCTATGTGGCCGGGCGCGCCGCGCTGGTTCCGACCGTGACGGGGCCGGTCGGGCCCGGGACGCCGCCGGGCGCACCGGCGGAGCGGGCGCCGGACCGGACGCTGGAGCCGGCGGGCACCAGCCACTTTGTCATCGTCGACCAGTGGGGTGACGCCGTGTCGATGACCACCACCGTCGAGAGCCTGTTCGGTTCGGGCCGGATGGCGGGCGGCTTCTTCCTCAACAACCAGATGACCGACTTCGCCTTCTCGCCGGTGGACGCCGAAGGGCGGCCGGCGGCCAATGCGGTGGCGCCCGGCAAGCGTCCGCGCTCGTCGATGTCGCCGGTGATCATCCTGGATCGTGAGGGGCGGCTGGTGGGGGCGCTGGGGTCGCCCGGCGGCAACTCGATCCTGGCCTACAACGCCAAGGCCCTGATCGGGGTGCTGGACTGGGGCCTGACGATGCAACAGGCGTTCGACCTGCCGAACCTGGTCGTGCGCGGATCGAGCGTGGGGGCCGACACCGAGCTGTTCAGCCCCGCGATCCGCGATGCGCTGGCCGCGTCGGGCGCGCCGCTGCGTCCCAATGCGACGGAGACGAGTGGCCTGCATGGCGCGATCTGGCGGGACGGACGGTGGGACAGCGGGGCGGACCGCCGGCGCGACGGCGTCAGCCTGACCGAGTAACGTCAGGCCTGGGCCGGCAGGGTCAGCAAGAAGACCGTGCCGGAGGGGCCGGTTGTTTCCAGCACGAGATCGCCGCCGCCGGCCTGGGCCAGTTCGCGGGCGATCGGCAGGCCGAGACCGGCGCCGTCCCGACGGGTCGAACCCTGGAACGGCTGGAACAGGCGCTCGCGTGCGCGGGCGGGCAGGCCCGGGCCGTCGTCCCGGATGCGGATCTCGATCAGGGCGCCCGCGCGCTGGGCCGAGAGCGAGACCTTGCCTTTGCGATTGCGCTCGGGATCGGCCTCGATCGCCTCGCGGGCGTTCCGCATCAGATTGACGAGGATGCGGTGGAGCTGGTCCGGGTCGGCCTCGACGCGCAGACGGGCGGGCGCGCGCTGGATCAGGCGAACGCCCTGGTCGGTCAGGCCGGCGTCTTCGGCTGCGGCCTCGATGACCGGGGCAAGGCGCAGGGGCCGCGGCTGGGCTTCGGGCTCTTCCGAGCGTCCATAGGCCAGAACGCCCTGCGACAGGTTGACGGCGCGCTCCAGCGCCCGTTCGAGGCGCGGCAAGGCGCGGGTGACGGTGGGGTCGCCGGAATCGGCCAGACGGTCCGAGGCCATCTGGGCGGCGGTCAGCATGTTCCTGAGGTCGTGGCTGATCTTGGCCACCGCTTCGCCGAGAGCGGCCAGGCGTGCACGCGAGCGGAGCGAGTTCCGGACCTCCTCCTGCATCCGGTTCAGGGTGTCCTCGACGCGGCCGATCTCGTCGGTGCGCTCCTTCAGGATCGGACGGGGCGCGGCTTCGGGATCGTCGCGGAAGCGCTCGATGGTCTGGGTCACCCGCCGGATCGGCTCGAGCACCAGCACCGTCAGACCCAGATAGAGAAGCGCCCCGGCGATGATCGACAGTGCGAGCGAGGCCAGGACGATCTGGAGGACATAGGTGCGCAGCTCGGCGCGGAGCGGTGCGGCCTCGGCCACGATCTCGATGAAGTCACCGCTGCGGAAGCGAGGCGCGGCCATCACGCGCACGCGCCGATCGGGGGGCCCGAGCAGGGTCACCCAGGGATCGATCAGGCGGGCCACGAGGTCGGGCTGGCGCAGGTCGATCAGATAGGGCTCGGCGCCGCTCTTGGGCGTCCCGGACAGGACGCGGCGGATGCCGTTCTCCTGCAGGACCACCGTGTCGGCCCCGACCCCGACCAGCAGCCGCTCGGCCAGGGTGTCATCGACGGTGGCGTAGGAAGCGGCCTCGACCGACAGGGATGCAACCTCGGCCGCGCGGACCCGGTCGGTCAGCCAGCGCTCGTGGAAGCTGGCTGCGGCGGGCGCCAGGATCAGCAGGTCCACCACGATCGCGAAGGCCGCCGTCAGCATCAGAAGACGCGTCGACAGGCCGCCCGGCCAGCGGAGCGGAGCGAAGCGCCGCCGGATGGCGGCCTGGGTCTCGGGCGCGGTGTTCACGGCCATGTGATCGGCACATAGCGCGTCCCGGGCCCGGACCCAAGCATCCGGGACCTGACGTCGTCCAGTCTCAGGCCAGCCACACCATCATGCGCGAGGCGGCCCAGTCGTCACGGGCCACGCTGAACATCCGCCGGCGCTCGCCCGTGTAGAGAAAGCCCGCCTTCTCCAGCACCCTGCCCGAGGCCGGATTGTCCGAGAAGTGACCGGCAACCACCAGCTTGCGACGCCAGTCGCGGCGGGCCCAGGACAGGAGCCCCTGCACGGCCTCGGTCGCGACGCCGCGGCCCGCCCAAGCGCGACCGACGCAGTAGCCGAGTTCGGTCCCCAGAGCGGGACCGACGGTCGGCCCATGACCGGACGCACCCTGCGGCTGCGGGAAAAGGGAGATCATGCCGACCACGCCCACGTCGTCGTGGTCGATGACGAAGTTGCGTTCGACCTTCGGGTCCTGGCCCTGGGCGCGGCCGATCCACTGCTCGGCGTCGGTGAGGGCGTAAGGATGCGGCATGCGCGCGGTCATGCGCGCGAGATCGCGATCGGCGCAGATCTCGGCGATCCGGGGCGCATCCAGGGCGGTCGGGGCGCGCAGCGTCAGCCGGCGCGTTCCGATTTCGGGGCTTTCATCGATGAGGCACATGACCGGCGTCTCCAGGTCGGTCGCGAAACGAAAACGGGGAGCCCGGCGTCCGGACTCCCCGCTGGAGTTTCGTCTGTCCGGATCGCCTGATTTGAGGGCGATCCGGATAGCTGCCTGTTCGGATCGCTATTCGGCCGCCTGCGGCTGTTGAATCGACACGTAACAACGGCCGCCACGCTTGGTGGTGAAGGCCACGGCGCCGTCAACGAGCGCAAAGAGGGTATGGTCACGGCCCATGCCCATGTTGTCGCCCGGATGGAACTTGGTGCCGCGCTGACGCACGATGATGTTGCCGGCGAGCACGCGCTCACCGCCGAACTTCTTCACGCCAAGGCGCTTGGACTCGGAGTCGCGACCGTTGCGCGACGAACCACCGGATTTCTTGTGAGCCATGGGTCGAGCTCCTTAGGCTTCGTCAGTCTTGGCGGCGGCCTTCTTGGGCGCAGCCTTGGACTTGGTTTCGGTCTTGGCGGCGGCCTTCTTCGGCGCAGCCTTGGTTTCAGCGGCAGCCTCGGCCTTGGCGGGCTTGGCGACCTTGGCCGGCTTGGCCTCGGCCTCGACGCGCGGGGCGAGGTTGCGGGCGCGGGCGTTCATCTCGGCCTTGGTGGTCAGCGAGACTTCGCCGTCCCACTTGGTGGCCTTGCCGTCCGAACCGGTCAGGCCGACGACGCGCAGAACGCTTTCCGGCTGACGGTGGCCGTTGGTGCGGCGGTAGCCCTGGCGACGGATCTTCTTGAAGATCTTGACCTTCTCACCCTTGCGGGTCTCGACCAGAACGGCCGAGGCGAAGGCCTTGTCGACCAGCGGGGCGCCGACGGTGTCGCCCATCATCAGGACCTGGTCGAGCTTGATCTCGTCGCCCGGCTCGCCAGCGAGCTTTTCGACGACGATCAGGTCGCCCGGTTGAACCCGGTATTGTTTGCCGCCGGTCTTGATCACCGCGTACATGGCTTGGCCTCTAGGCTTTGGAACTTGCGCGGACGCAAAAATGGTCTCGCCCGCGAGAGGACCCGCGGGCGAAGAGGGCGGACTTATACGGATCGGCGACAAGGAGTCAACGCGAGCGCCCCGAGATTCCGCGGAAATCTGATGGACGGCAAGGCCATGGGCCCGGCCAAGCGGCCAGCGAAGCCTCTGCGCCCGACTCCATATAGCAGTGTGGGCCGGGATGTGAGACCGCTCAGAGGCTCCGGGCCCGGCCAGTCGTTTTCGTATGGATTGCCCCTTGCGTCCCCGCCGGACGTTCGGCTATAGCGCCGCCTCTCGACTGAGGAGCCCACCCGGCTCCGAAGAGCGCGGGCGTAGCTCAGGGGTAGAGCATCACCTTGCCAAGGTGAGGGTCGGGCGTTCGAATCGCCTCGCCCGCTCCAGTCGACGATCTGAAAGGCCCGGTCGCAAGACCGGGCTTTTTGCTTTTCCGACCAGGGCCTAGATCGACGGGCAGTCGTACTGGCTGCAGTACAGGACGCGCGTGCGCGCGTAGATGCGCAGTTCGACCGCCCGGACCATGTCGAAGACGGCGGGATCGATCTCTTCAAGCTCGGGCATCGGGGGCGGCGCGCCGCCTGCGCGGATGGCCGCCGCCGAGCCGTGGGGCAGCATCCGAGCATAGCCCATCGCCATGCCTTCGACCCAGGCCGTCCTGTGCTCTTCGAACGCCTGGCGCAGGAGCGGCATGACGGCCGCGCGCTCCTCGCGGCTCAGGTATTCGAGGTTCAGGCACGTGAGGTCTTCGACGCTGGCGTTGAAGGCGATCATGTCGCGCAACATCGCCAGTTCGTCGGCGCCCGGCGCCGGACCGGAATAGGATCCCAGCTCCTCGAAGTTCTGCGGCTGGAACGGGAGGCGCACTGTGAAGGTGCTGTCCTGGGGGACGCCGTCGACGGTCATCGGATGGAGCCGGCCCAGCTGGACGACGCGGATGGCGGCGGCCTCGAAGCCCCAGCCCGGGGTGGAGACCGACAACACCTCGCAGTCGCCGATCGCCCCGTCGACCCGGGCGATGCACCGAAGGTGGACGTCGCCGCCGACCCCGAGGATCGTGGCCAGGGGCGGATACTCCAGATAGGCCAGCTCGGGTGGCGGCATCTGGTCCCACCGTGCGTTCGTGACGACCGGGTCCCGCTGACCCGCATCCTGAGCCGCGCCCAGGGCGAGCATGGCGAGGAGAGAGAACAGGGCGCTCATGGAGCCTCCTCGCGGCTTCAGGCCTGGGGACTCAAGCCTTGCCGCGTCCCGCGGTTTCGCGCAACCGTGTGCGGTCAGGAGGGCGGGAATGACCGAGACAGACGCGCTGGCGCCGGACGCGCCGCCGAGGCCTGCTGAGACCAAACGCCTCGACGCCTTCGTGGACGCGGCCTTCGCGTTCGCCGTGTCGCTGCTGATCATCGCCGGCGGCGAGCCGCCGCGGAACTTCGCCGACCTGCTCGAGGCGCTGGGCCGTATCCCGTCGTTTGCGATGGGCTTTGCCCTGATCGTGATGTTCTGGCTCGGACACCGGACCTATGGACGGCTGGTCCCCAACCGCGACGGCCTGTCGGTGGTGCTGAGTCTGGCCATCGTCTTCATGGCGCTGATCTATGTCTTTCCCCTGCGGATGCTGACGGATGCGGCGGCGCACTTCCTGTCGGGAGGGTTGCTGCCGGGCGGGGGGCAGATCGGGACCTATGGGGACCTGGCGGGGGTCTACACAGTCTATGGCCTGGGCTTTGCGGTGCTGGGGGCGCTGTATTTCCTGCTCTACCGGCACGCCGTGAGTAAGGCAGACGCCCTGGGCGTCGAGACGCAGGATCGGGAGGCGGCGGCATCCTGGAGTGGGGTCTGGGCGGTGATCGTCGTCTCGGGAATCGTCTCGGCGCTGATCGCCCAGCTCTTTCCCCTGCGGCTGTTTCCCGGATTGCCCGGCTTCGCTTACTGGCTGATCCCCGCCGGCATCTACGGTCTGAACGCCTGGCGAGCGCGGCGGGCGAAACGCGCGGCCTAAGGTCGCGGAGATCGCGGCCCGCCCAATTCGGGTCGATGCGGGACTCGCAAGCCGGGTGATCGTCGGTTATCGGTCAAACGCGGCCCGGACCTTGCTTTTTCCCCTGTCGATAGAAGATCCGGACGCAGGGGTGCGCGTATGATCATGGAAGGCGAGATTGACTGGGTTCCCTTGCTGGGCCTGGCTTTCGCTGTGGCCGCAGGGCTGGCGCTGGTCTTCTTCTTCCTTGCCGGACGCGCCGCCTGGGCGTTCCGAAATGCGACAGCGGAGCGCGACCGGTTCCGCAATGAGGCGGAAATCCACCAGACGCGCCTGAACCAGATCCTCGCTTCGGTGCCGGTCGCACTGGTCGAGACAGACACGCAGGGCCGCTTCGTCTTCGCCAATCGCTCGGCGCACCAGCTTCTGGGACGCCGGGATCAGGAGCTGATCGGCCTGCGGTTCCACTCGGCGACCTGGGGCATCACCTATCCGGACGGCCGTCAGATTCCGCCGGAACTGTTGCCAAATGCGCGCGCGCTGAGGGGCCAGACCGTCAAGGGCTTCCAGCACGTCATCGCCCAGCCTGGGACCAAACGAAAGCTGCTGGTGTCGGTGACCGCCATGCCGATCCTGGACGGCTACGGACAGGTGATCGGCTCCTCCGCCGCCCTGGTCGAGATCGACAGCCTCAACCCGGCTGCGTCGCCCGAGGCTGAACTGACCCGGCGCGTCTTCGACGCGGCTCCCAATGTGCTGCTGGTGGTGGGCGCCGAGGGCCAGATTCGCGAGGCCAATCTGCTGGCCGCGAGAATGTTCGGCGTCGACGCCGACGCCCTGAGAGGCCGTCCCTTCGCCGAGCTGGTCGCGCCGGAAAGCCGCTGGGAGGCCGCGCGCGCCTATCCGGCCGAGGTGATCCGCACCGGCGAGACCCCGATCGCCCCTCTGGAAGAGGCCGTGACCCTGCCGACCGGCGAGCGCCGGTTCGTCCGATGGACCGCCATGGCCCTGCCCTTCGACGATGCCATCGACGCGGTGCTGATGGTTGGCGAGGACGTCACGGACCTGCCGATGGCCGACGCGGATGCGGCGTCCGACCCGCAGGCCCTGTCACCAGAACTCATCGCCCTGTCCGAACGCCTGTCCGTCGCCGAACAGGCGCGGATCCAGGCCGAACAGGCGGCCGAGGAAGCCCGCACGGCGCTCAACCAGACGCTCGCCAGCGTCGAGGATCGGCGCCGCCGTGACGAGGCCGAGGCCGATGACGGCCGCCGGCTGGAGGACATCGGGCGCATGACCGGCGGGGTGGCCCAGGACTTCAACGCCCTGCTCACTCTCATGCTGGGCGCGCTCGACATGATCGATCGCCAGGCCGACAATCCCGAGCGGGTGCGACGCGTGGCCGAGGCGGCCCTCGCCGCGGGACGGCGTGGCGAGCGCCTCACGCGCCAGCTGGCCGCCTTCTCGCGCGGCGACGACACGGCCCTGAGAGCGCTGGACGTCGGCGCGGTGATCCGCGGGCTTCCGGCGCCGATCCAGGCCGGGGCGGTGGATGTCCAGGTCGAGAACGGGCCGGTCTACGCCCGCTTCGATCCCGTGCGGCTGCAGTCTGCCCTGACGGCGTTGCTCGAAAACGCGCGACAGGCGCAGGGGCCCCAAGGTCAGGTGCGGGTGCGGATCGAGCCGGCCTCGGTAGCCACGAGCGACTCCGATCTCACGGCCGGGGACTATGTGAAGATCACCGTTGCCGATCGGGGCCCCGGCATGACGCCCGATGTCCTGATCCGGGCGCAGGAGCCCTTCTTCACCACGCGCGCCGGCGCAGAAGGCCTCGGCCTGCCGCAGGCGCGGGGTTTCGCCCGGTCACTGGGCGGAGCGCTGAGGCTGGGATCCATGCCGGGCGAAGGCTCGACGGCGGCGCTGTGGCTGCCGGCGGTCGCGGCCGAGGTCGCCCTGGCCGAACTGGCCGGTGATCAGCCGGCCATCGCGGGATAAGCGACTAGCTGGCCAGCGCTGCTTCGGCGGCCAGCACGCGGCTCACGGCATTGACCACCGAGCCGATGCGTAGACCGGCCTGGACCTGGACGTTGGTCGCGCCGTGCTCGCGCAGGGTCTTCTCGTGGGCGTCCAGGCAGGCGCCGCAGCCGTTGATGGCCGAGACCGCAAGGCTCCAGAGCTCGAAGTCGACCTTCGGCGCGCCGGGATTGCCCAGGATGTTCATGCGCAGGCGGGCCGGCAGGGTCTGGTACTCGGCGTTGTGCATCAGGTGCAGCGACCGATAGTAGACATTGTTCATGCCCATGATGGCGGCGGCGGCCTTCGCCGCGCCGACCTGTTCGGGCGTCAGACGCGAGGCGGCCTCGGCCTCGAAGGCGCGGATGACGGACGGCGTGCCGACCGCATGGGCGCAGGCCAGGAAACAACCCCACTTCTGAGAGTCCGACAGGGTCGTCTCGGCGGCCAGGCTGGACAGGTTCAGCGACAGGTCCTTGGCGTAGGCGGGAATGGTTTCGCGCAGCGCGTCGAGCGACATCGGGCGTCCTTGGATCAGAGAGGAAACAGGGGGATCGGGGGCGCGCAGGGAGGAGGGATGCGCACCCCCGGTCCGGCCGACGGCCCTAGGCCGCCAGCGTCTCGCCGCCCACCGGGCGGTTGCAGGGGCAGAGTTCGTCGGTCTGCAGCGCGTCGACGACGCGCAGGGTGTCGGCCGGCGCGCGGCCGACGTTCAGGTTGGTGACATAGACGTGCTG
>CAMLNT010000059.1 GCA_946481425.1 uncultured Brevundimonas sp. | reverse complement strand
AGCAGACGCAGCCGTTGTTCATCTCGAACACCTCCTCGTCCGCGCCGACGACGAGATCGTTGTCGATGCCGATCTCGCCGAACTCATTGACGATGACGGCGTACTTCTTTCCGTGATCCTCGGTGAGGATTCGGTTCAGCAGAGTCGTCTTGCCGGCGCCGAGATAGCCGGTGAGGACGGTGACGGGGATCGGGGTGCTCATGAGCGCCCATCTAGGGGCGCGAAGGGCCGTGCGCTAGCGGTAGCGCATCTTCGCCAGCGCCTCGGCGGCGGCTTTCAGCGGTTCGGAGACCTTCAGGCCCGCCTTCCACTTCTCGAAGGCCATGACGTTCTCGATCCGGGCCGACACGAATGCCTCGGCGGGCTCTTTCCCGTCGAACAGCCGCATTGTCAGGGCCGGGGCCAGGATGCCCGACAGGATCGCGCGCTTGGAATAGTGGTTCTCGTCGGTCGCCGTGTCGCCCGCCCAGCGCCAGATCCGGTCGGCGCTCTCCCAGGTCAGGCGGGCGCCCAGCGACAGGTTCTGCGGCAGGGTCAGAAAGCCCGCGGCGCGCTTCGACGCCTCCTGATCGGCCGCCGAGGCCTCCATCCGGGCCGAGACGCCTTCAAAGATCTTCTGCCTGATCTTCAACTGAGAAACGTCCAGACCCGCCAGAGTCTCCATCGTCTTTTCGTCGTGGCGGCGAGACAGCAGCGCCACGAGGTCGGCCGGGCCGTTGGGCAGCAACAGGCCGACGTCGCCCTCAGAGAGGCCGCTGGCCTCTCCCGCCGCTTTCAGCAGGGCCGGCGAGAAGCCCAGATCGGCCGCACGCGGAATCGCCGCATCCAGCAGCCGCTGCTCGGCAAGGTCGGCCCAGTCCTGTTTAGGCTTGGAGGCTTTCATTTCCCTACTCTACAGGGCGAAAACGGGCGTCGCCACGCTAGACTCCGAGGTCGTCGTGGTGTATCTGCGCGCCCTTGTCGCCCGGGGGTCCGCTTCCGGGCGTTGGTTTTCATGTCCTGCCTGCCCCGCCCTCTGAGGCCGGATGGGCGCGGCGGACACGGCAATGGAGAGACGACCCTGGTTCAGATTTTCGTACGTGACAACAACGTCGATCAGGCGCTGAAGGCCCTGAAGAAGAAGATGCAGCGCGAAGGCAACTTCCGCGAAATGAAGCGTCACGTGCACTACGAAAAGCCGTCGGAAAAGCGCGCCCGCCAGCAGGCGGAAGCCGTGCGCCGCGCCCGCAAGCTGGCCCGCAAGCGCGCCCAGCGTGAAGGCCTGCTGCCCGCGCCGAAGCCGCGCGCCCGGTAAGCCACCCGACCTTACGGTTCCTGATGGGCCGCGTTCCGCAAGGAGCGCGGCCTTTTCAATTGCGTCGTCGGCCGATACCCCTGTTTTCCGACAGGGAGGGCTATCGGCCATGAACAGGTTCATTTCCACCATCGTCGCCGCTCTGGCGATCGTCTTCACGGCCGGCGCGGCCAGCGCGCAGCAGGCCTACGACATCTCCAACCTGGCGCCCGTGGTACGCTCGGCCGCCCAGGCGGCCCGCGACGCCCAGACCCTCGGCATCCGCGCCGCGGCCCGCACCCAGTTCGGCGTCCCCGGAACCGTCACCTTCACCAGCAACACCGACGCCGCCTATGTCGGCGAGGGCTTCGGCTCCGGCCTGCAGGTCCAGCGCAATGGCTATGGGATGATCGGCTGGGCCGATGGAGAGTACTATGCCGGCCAGTTCGTCAGCGCCGGCAGCTCGACCGGAAGCGGCGACATGCACGGATACGGCGTCTACGCCTTTGCCGACGGCCGGATCTACGAGGGCCAGTGGCGCAACGAACAGCGCCACGGCTACGGCGTCCAGTGGACGCCCGAGGGCCAGGTGGCCTTCGCCGGTCAGTGGCGGAACGGCGAACCGGTCTACTAGCCGCCGCCCCGAACCACCCCAACGATGCCCTTCCAGTCGAGCTTGCCGCTCGACAGGGCGCCGGCGCGGAACGCCTTGGCGGCGAGCCAGACGATCAGCGCTGTGAAGGCGATCATCAGCGCCAGGGTTCCGGCCAGCTCGATCAGGGGCGGTCCGGACGGCGCGCGGGCGCTCATGAGGAAGGGCGTGAAGAAGGGCACCCACGACAGGGTTCGCACGATGGCCAGGTCCGGATCGCGCATGGCGAACTGCAGCACGAAGACGGGGATCACCAGCACCATCATGATCGGTCCGATCAGGGTCTGGGCCTCGCGCGGGGTCTCGCAGAAGGAGCCGATGGCGGCGAAGACCACCGCGTACATCAGGTAGCCGCCGATGAAATAGCCGACGAGCCAGAACCACAGGCCGTCGCGGGCCAGGCCCGACAGGGCGCTGGAGAGGGCAGCAGCGAAGTCTCCGCCCTGCTGGGCCAGGTAGCCGATGCCGACCGCACCCAGCCCGCCCCAGACCGCCAGCACCGTGAGGGTGACGAAGGCCACGCCCAGAACCTTGCCCGTCAGGAGTTCGGTCGCGGTCGCCGACGACAGCAGGACCTCCAGCACCCGGTTGGCCTTCTCCTCCATGACGCTGTTCAGCAGGATCGATGCGCCCGTCAGGATCAGCGACCAGAGCACCATGGCGACGATGAATCCGATCACGCCCGGCAGCCGGTCCTGAAGCCCCACCTCGCCGCCCGAGGCCGAGGCCGGGGACAGCACGGTCACCTCCGGCGCAGCCTGGTCGATGCGGGCGACTGCGGCGGGGTCGACGCCTAGAGCGACCAGAGCCTGATTGCGGTTGAGCGTCGACAGTGCCTGATTGACCGCGGTCTCGACCTGTTCGTCCGAAGCGCGCGCCGACCACAACCGCGCCGAGACGGCGTTATCAGCGGGAGTCAGGATTACCACGGCGTCGAGCGGGCCGTCTTCGGCCACGAGCGCGCGGGCCGCGGCGTCGGCCGAGGCGTCGTCGGTCGCCGAGGACAGGGGTCGTGGCGTCTGTCGCACCACCACCCCGGCCGTCTCGTCGAGCGCGTCGACGAAGGCCTGACGCGATGGCGCACCCTCCCCCGTCAGGTCAGAAACAGCGATGCTTCGAGGCTCCTGGGAGCCCTCCATCATGGCGATGAAAAAACCCGAGCCGACAGCCAGAACCGGCAGGGCCAAGAGGGAAAGCCAGAAGCCGACCGTTCGGACATAGGCGAGGTATTCGCGCCGGGCGATCAGGAGAATGCGGCTCATCGGTCGCCTCCGGTCAGGACGATAAAGGCGTCATGCAGGCTCGGTTCGGCGGCCTCGAAACGGGTGACGTCCAGCCCTTGCTGGAAGGCGGCCCGCAGCGCTGCCTGTGGCTCGGCGCCGGGCTCGAGGCGGGCGCGATAGCCGCCGCCCGATGGCTCAACCTCGGAGACGCCGGGAAGCGCGCGGACGGCCTGCTCCGTCAGGGCGCCCTCCAGCACCAGGAAGCGGGGCGCCGCGCTGCGGGCCTCAGCGACATTGCCCTCGAACACCTTCTGTCCGCGCGCGAGCAGCACGACCTTTTCGCACAGGCGCTCGGCGTGCTGCATGACATGGGTCGAGAACAGGACGGTGGAGCCATTCGCCGCCAGATCGCGGATGATCTGCTCCAGTCCCTGCTGGTTGACCGGATCCAGACCCGAGAAGGGCTCGTCCAGGATAACCAGTTCGGGCTGGTGAGCGATGGCGGAGACCAGCTGCACCTTCTGGGCCATGCCCTTGGACAGCGCCTTCATCGGCCGGTTCAGCGCTTCGCCGAGCCCCTGCGCCTCCAGCATCGCCCGGGCGCGCCTGCGGCCCTCCGAAGTCGGCACGCCCTTCAGCCCCGCGAAATAGGCGACGGCGTCAACCGGGGTCATCTTGCGGTAGAGACCGCGCTCTTCCGGGAGGAAGCCGATCCGGTCGCGCACCTTGCGCCCGTCGTCCGCGCCCAGGACCATGATCGAGCCGGTGGTCGGCCTGGCCAGCCCCAGGATCATGCGGATGGTCGAGGTCTTGCCCGCGCCATTGGGGCCGAGGAAGCCGCAGATCGAGCCTTTCTCCACCGAGAAGCTCAGGTTCTTCACCGCCTCGAAGTCGCCGTAGCGCTTGGAGACGTCTTCCAGGGTCAGGATAGCCGCCATGTCCCCATGCCTAGGGCGGATGCGGCGCTGAGGGAACACTGTCGGCACGAAATCGCCCGCCCGGTTGACCAAATCCGTCCGCGGCTTAAGGGAGGGTCAGGCCAGAGGGAGCGCCAGCACATGCGGGGAACGATCGTCGGCGTCGTCTGCGGCGCCCTTGTCGCCCTCGCCTTCCTGATGCTGGCGGGTGTCGGCCACCGCTATGTTTTCGGCCCGGCCCTGTCGCCGTTCGGAGATGCAGCCTTCTTTACCGACATGTCTGTCGGCGGCCTGCTCGTGCTGGTGCTGCTGCGCGCAGCGGCCGCCTGGCTGGGGTCGGTCACGGCGGTCCGGATGAGCGACGAGCCGCACGCGACCTGGACCGGCCCGGTGACCGTCATGGTCTGCGCCCTCACCACCCTGATCCTGATGGGCATGAGCCAGCCGATCTGGAGCCTCCTGCTGACGGTCGTGCTGGTGTTCGCGATCGGCTGGGTGGTCGGTCGGCGCCACGTCGGCCTCGCCCTCCTGCCCGACGACCTCACCCGCCGTTTCCGTCCGGGCACGCAAGACTAGCCCGCGATCAGGATCCACAGGCCGATCGCCGCAAAGGCGACGGCCGCCGCGCGACGGATCCACGTGAGAGGCAGTCGGTCCGCCAGCGCCTGCCCCACCAGCACCGCAGGCGCATTGGCGATCATCATGCCCAGCGTCGAGCCGGCCACGACGGCCGCGATGTCCTGAAACCGGGCCGCGAGCGCCGCGGTTGCGACCTGGGTCTTGTCACCCATCTCGACCAGGAAGAAAGCCGTGGTGGTCGCCCAGAACACTGAGGCCCAGCGCCGCTTTATGCCGACGTCCTCGTCCTCGAACTGATCGGGGATCAGGGCCCAGGCGGCGAAGCCCAGGAACAGGAGCCCGAGGACCCACCGTATCCAGGGGCCTTCGAGAAACCCGGCGGCGAAAATCCCCGCCGCGCCGGCAAGGGCGTGGTTGGCCAGGGTCGCGACCAGGATGCCCGCCAGAATGGCCCACGGCCGCTTCCAGGCCGCCGCCAGGCACAGGGCCAGCAACATGGTCTTGTCGCCGATCTCGGCGAGGGCGACCAGGCCGGTCGAGACGAGGAAGGCGTCCATGAAAACACCACGAGCGGGGCCGAAGACGGACCGATGACGTCGCACGGTCCGGCCCCGCTCAGGGCGCGCCCGCGAACGTCAAAGGTCTCGCCAGGTCCATCGGACCGGTCGCGCCATTCCCCCGGGACAAATCCAGGCGGGAAAGTCTGTTGACGCGAACCCCGCGTGTAAGGCCGCGGCGGCTACTCCCCAGTGACGGGGCGCGTTTAGGCCGTGAGGGCCTTGGGGATCAAGCGCTAACGACTCTCAGCGGTCAGGCTTCGGGCGGCCGGATCGTCACATCCGCCAGCCGGACCGCGGCGCCCTCGATGCGCAGGCTGAAGGTCGCGCTGCCTCCCGTCGCGCAGCAGTTGGCGTCACCGTCACGCCAGAGAGATGACAGCGCCTCCATCGCCTCCCAGCGGTAACTGACGCCCTTCCAGACGCCGAGGCCCTCGGGGAGCTGCTCGTCGAGCGTCGTCTTCCAGCTCTCCAGCTCGATCTCCGTCCAGTGGCCCCGGTCGAGGCGATAGAGAATGTCGGCGTTCTGGCTGGACGTCCCGTCGTGCCAGCCGCTCGCGACCACAAACACGGAGCCCTCGCGCTCGAACATCACGGGCGGATCGAACCGCGCGGCCTCGTAGCTCCAACCGACGGGCGTGAGAACCTCACCATCCACCGAAAACAGGACCATGCCGGCCCGGCGGCCGCCGTATTCGTCCTCGCCTTCCTGAAGCTGCCAGGCGAGGCGCTCGCCGGACGGGGCTGTGACATAGCCGGCGGACGGCGCCCGGCAATCCTGCAACGCCGTTCCGATGCAGCCCCCGGCCAGGGCGGTGACAGGACTGGTGTCCGGCAGAGCATCCGCCAGCGCCTTTTCCTCGTCCAGCATGGATAGTTGGGCCTCATAGAGACCCCGCAGCTCATCGATCGTGCGCGCCCGGCGCTCACCCGTTTCATAGTCGAGCTGCCCCGCGTCGCGCTCGGCCATCCAGTCGGCATGCCGCCGCGCCCAGGTGGTGGGCCGACCCGTCAGATCCGAGACTTCGGTCCAGCGCTCGGCCAGCTGGCGGTCGAGCGCCCGCAGGTCAGGGTCGGCGCAGACCATGTGTCCGGCTTCGCCCAGCGCCGCGGTGCAGTCGAGCGCCTGGCCGGAGGTGAGCACGACGCTCTCCTGGCGCGCGGCCTCCTCGGCGGCCTTGTCAGGCTGGCAGGCCGACAGGACCAGCAATGCGGCGACAACCGCCCAACGGCGCATCCGGGCCTCCCAGCGGCTAGAAAGCGACATTACCGCCGCTGGCCCTGACGCAAACTGACGAAAGCCGATTTAAGGCTCGACCAGTATTCGTCCGAGGAAGCCGCTCAGGTCCGACAGCACCGGCGCCCTGCGCCTGAACATCGGCGACAAGGCCGCCAGGGTAGAGCGGTGATCAAGCTCGGGATACAGCCTGAGCTCGACCCTGCCTCCGGCTCGATCGATCGCCTGCGCCAGGAGGATGGAGTCCTCCACGTGAACGGTCTCGTCGCGCTCGCCGTGCGCCAGCCATACCGGCGGCGCGTCGTCGCGGGCATAGCTGATCGGCTGGGTCTCGGCCGGGTTCGGCCACTGGCCGAAGGCATTGATGCTGGCGTCCACGTCGAACGGCAGAAACTCGTAGGGTCCTGAAAGCCCGGCGGCGGCACGGATGACCTCGGAAGCGCCCGCCGCCGCCATGTAGCGGCGGTCCAGCGCGATCATCATGGCAAGGTGCGCGCCGGCCGAATGGCCGCTGACCGCCAGCCGCCGTGGGTCGCCGCCATGCTCGGCCGCGATCCGGAAGACATGGGCGGTCGCCGCCGCAGCATCCTCGACGAAGGCCGGGAAATGCACCTCAGGCACGATCCGATAGTCCGGCAGGGCGACTAGAAACCCCTGCGCCGCCAGCGCCTGCGCGGCCCAGCCGTACAGATCCTTGGAGCCCGAATCCCATCCACCGCCGTAAAAGAAGACCACGACCGGCCACGTCCCGGCTTCTGTCGGCGCATACAGATCCAGCGTCTGTCGCCCATCCTCGCCATAGGCGATCCCCCGCGCGACGCGACGCGCGGACCGATCGCGCGGCGACAGGGCGTTCATGACGCCGAGCGGCGAACAGGCAATGCCCAGACTGGCGGCAAGGCCGCCCAGGCCAGCGGTAAAGAGGCGACGGGTCATGGGTGCGCGGGACATCCTTGCCCGGCAATACGCCCGGCCCGACGCGCCGGTTTCACGCGCCAGCCATTTCCCCGACGATGGTGCGCGCGGCGGCCACCGGATCGGGCGCGCCGACCACCGGCCGCGCGACCACCAGATGGCTGGCCCCGGCCTTCAGGGCGTCGGCGGGCGTGGCGATCCGTTGCTGGTCACCCTTGTCGGCGCCAACAGGCCGGACGCCCGGGGTTACGACGAGGAACTCCGGCCGGCCCGTCTCGACGGCCAAAGCCCGGGCGCGAGCCGCTTCGTGGGGGCTGGAGACCACGCCGTCGACACCGCAATCCAGCGCCTGTCGCACCCGCCGTTCCACCAGCGAGGCCGCCGTTTCGCTGTAGCCGATGTCAGTCAGGTCGGCGTCCGACAGGCTGGTGAGGACCGTAACCGCCAGGATTTTCGTCGGCGCCGATCCGCGGCCCCGCACAGCGCCCTGCATGACCTGCGGTTGGGCGTGAACGGTCAGCAGGTCGCACCCGCCGTCGGCCACCGACCGGGCCGCCCCCTCGACCTGGGCGCCGATGTCATGGAGCTTCCAGTCCTGGAACACTGACTTGCCGGCCGCGCGCAGACTGTGGGCGAAGTCGACCCCACCCGGCATGGCCAGGAGCGTCAGCCCCACCTTGTAAAAGGACACGACATCGCCCAGCCGATCGACCATCGCGCGGGCCTCGGCGACCGAAGGCAGATCGAGCCCGACAATGAGGCGCGGGTCGGCATTGGTGGACATGGCGGTCGTCTCCGGGTTACGGCCAGCCATGGGCGCGCGCGCGCAGGTCTGCGAGCGACGGTCCGGCTGACGATTCAGGCTAAGGGGGCGACATGAACGCGATCGAGTTCGGGGTCAACGTCTTCGTGGCCCTGTTCGCCCTTCTGGACCCCATCGGCAACATCCCGATCTTCGCGGCGGCGACGGCGGGGGCGACGTTTTCCCAGCGCCTGTCGGTCAACGCCATGCTGTGCGCCTTCGTGGCGGCATTTCTGGCCTTCTTCTTCTTCACCGGCCTGGCGCTGCTGGATTTCTTCGGCATCTCGCTGGCCGCTTTCCGGATCGGCGGGGGCATCCTGCTGTTCCTGCTGGGGCTGGAGATGGTGCAGGGCGACTTCCTGGCCAGCTTCGTCGACCCGGACGCCATGAAGGATTCCAAGGATGTCCGCGGCTACGCCCGCCGACGCTTCCAGAAGCTTGTGGTGCCCTTCGCCATGCCGCTGATCATCGGCCCCGGCGCGATCTCGACCATCATCATCCAGGCGTCTCGCGCCGAGACACTCGGCTATCAGGGCACGCTGGCGGGCGTAGTGGCGATCGCCGCAGCGGGCTTGGCGACCTTCGCCTGCTTCGCCCTGTCCGGGCCGATCGGCCGTCTGCTGGGCGATGTCGGCATGTCGATCATCGTGCGCGTGCTGGGCCTGATCCTCGTGGCCCTGGGCATCCAGTTCATGCTCGGGGGTCTGGGCGAGGCCCTGCCTGGGATGTTCGCCAGCTCGGTGGTCGCCCCGGCCGGCCACTAGGCCTCTACAGCCGACCCAGCCGCTCCGCGTGGCGGCTGGCGAGCGCCAGCGACCATTCGTCGGGCAGGACCTTGAACAGGGCCGAGGCCACCTTGTTGGGCGCCCCCGGCACGCAGATGGCCCGGTTGGCCTCGGACGCCTCGTATCCTGCGCGCGCCACCTCGTCGGCGCCCATCCAGGCCCATTCCGGCGTGGCATGGGCGATCTGCTGGCGCTGTCCGTTCACGTCGTGGAACTCGCTCCAGGTGTAGCCGGGACACAGCGCCGTGACGTGGATTTCCTTGTCGCGCGTCTCCAGGTGCAGGCCGGCCGAAGCCTTGATCAGGAAGCTCTTGATCGGCCCGTAGAGGGTGTCGCCGCCCGTGGCTGGCGAATAGCCGGCCAGAGAGGCGACGTTCAGGATGCGTCCGAAGCGCCGCTCGGTCATGCCGGGCAGCAGACGGTGCGCCAGCTCCACCGGCGCCAGCAGCATGACCTGCAGCATCGCCTGATGCTGCTCCCATGGCGTCGACTGGAATCCTTCTGTGCGAGAGAAGCCGGCGTTGTTGATCAGCGCGTCGACGGTGCGACCGCGGTCCTCGATTGCCTCGATCAGCCGTTCGGGCGCGGCAGGGTCGGCCAGGTCCTCGGGGATGACGATCGTCTCGACACCGGCGCGCAGCTTCAGCTCGTCGGCGAGCGCTTCGAGGCGGTCGGTCCGACGCGCCGTCAGAGCAACGTCCCAGCCATGCTCGGCATAGACCCGCGCGAGCGCCTGGCCGATGCCGGCCGAGGCGCCGGTGATCAGGGCGAGACGCCGGTCGGCGGGGTCGGATGCGCTCATGGCCGATAAGCACCACGGAGGGCTGAAAGGTTCAAGCCGCGTCCTTCAACAGGTCAGCGACGGTGATTTCGGACAGGCGACGCGACGCGGCCTCGTCGGCGGCGACGATGGCCTTGGTCACCTGGACCGGAATCTTCTCGCCGACCGGGCAGCCGCGGGCGCCGGGCGGCGGCTTGCCCAGGTGAGCGCAGCCATCGACCGCGCGCAGCACCTCGTCGAGCCGAATCTCCGACGCCGGTTTCAGGAGCCAGGCCCCGCCGCCGGCGCCGGGCCGGGTGGCGATCAGACCGGCCCGGGCCAACTGCGCCGTCACCCGGCGCACGACCACCGGATTGGTCGGCATGGAGGCGGCCAGCAAGGTGCTCGACACCGCGCGCTCGGGCGCATCGGCGTCCTTGTGGGCCAGATAGGCCAGGGCGTGGGCCGCCACGGGGAACTGCTGACTGTCGGACATGGTTTTCTCGAGGGCATAGGTAAGCACCTTCCTGCCGGCTTACAAATGTCGCGACGGCCCGCCTCGGGCCATCCCGTCTGTTGAACAGGGCTTGAAATGGGCGTAAGGCGCGCGCCTCATTCGCAAGGGTCCCGATCTCACCGGACCCGGAGGCATTGAATGGCTGGGGATAGCCCGGACTCGAAGACCCCCTCCCCGGGGTCCGAGGCCCAAGTGACGCCGGAACAACCGGTGAGCACGACCGCTCAAGCGCAACCGCCGATCCACCCCGCCATCGAGGTTGAGGACGGCCACGCCCACGCGGGCTTCTGGGCCCTGACGATCGGCGCGATCGGCGTCGTCTTCGGCGACATCGGGACCAGCCCGCTCTACGCCATGCGCGAGGCGCTGCATCACTCCCGCTCGGGTGGCGCAGCGGAGCTCGCCGTGCTCGGCGTCGTCTCGCTCGTCTTCTGGGCGCTGGTGCTGGTCGTGACGCTCAAATACGTCGTCTTCCTCATGCGGGCGGACAACAAGGGCGAGGGTGGAACCCTGGCCCTGACGGCCCTCGCCCAGCGCGCGCTCGGCCGCCGCTCGACCATCGTCTTCTTCCTGGGCGTCTGCGGAGCCGCACTGTTCTATGGCGACGGCATCATCACGCCCGCCGTTTCGGTCCTGTCGGCCGTCGAAGGATTGAGGGACGCTCCCGGCCTCAACGGCCGTCTCGACCCCTACGTCCTGCCGATCGCGGCAGGCATCCTGCTGGGCCTGTTCGCCATCCAGTCGCGTGGCACCGCCAGCGTCGCCAAGTGGTTCGGACCGATTACGGCCCTCTGGTTCCTCGTCCTGGCCGCGCTGGGTGTCTACCACATCTTCGACGACCTCTCGATCCTGCGGGCCCTGTCGCCGCACTACGGGGTGCTGTTCCTCGTCGACAACGGCTTCCTCGGCTTCATCATTCTCGGGAGCGTCTTCCTGGCCGTGACGGGCGCCGAGGCGCTCTATGCGGACATGGGCCATTTCGGAAAGGCGCCGATCCGCGCCGGCTGGCTGATCTTCGTCCTTCCCTGCCTCACGCTGAACTATCTGGGACAGGGTGCCCTGGTCCTCTCGGATCGTGACGCGCGGCTGAACCCCTTCTTCGAGATGATCCCGGAGTTCGCCTACTGGCCGGTGCTTCTGCTGGCGACGGCCGCGACGGTCATCGCCTCCCAGGCCGTGATCACCGGCGCCTTCTCCCTGACCCAGCAGGCGGTCCAGCTGGGCCTGCTGCCCCGCATCACCATCCTGCGCACCTCAGAGACCCAGGCCGGCCAGATCTTCGTGCCGTCGGTGAACTCGATGCTGCTGATCGGCGTGCTGATCCTGCTGTTCGCCTTCCAGACCTCCTCGGCCCTGGCTGCCGCCTACGGCATCGCCGTCACGGGCGCGATGTTCGTCGACACGCTTCTGGCCTGGTTCATCGTGCGCAAGCTGTGGAAGTGGTCGGTCCCGCTGTCCCTGGCGGCCCTCATCCCGTTCGCCCTGCTCGATATCGTCTTCATGAGCTCCAACGCCCTCAAAATTCCGCAGGGCGCCTGGATGCCGATCGTGCTCGGCGCCCTGCTGGTCGTGATCATGTGGACCTGGACGCGGGGAAGCCAGATCCTCACCGAGAAGAGCCGCAAGGA
>CAMLNT010000058.1 GCA_946481425.1 uncultured Brevundimonas sp. | reverse complement strand
GTGCCGTTCGAGCGGATGATCTTCCTGGGCGACGGAGACACCGACGTCCCGACCATGAAGATGATGCATTCCAAGGGCGGCTATTCGATCGCCGTCTACGATCCGCGCAACTCCGAGCGCGACCAGAACAAGCTCTACAGCCTGATCTCCGAGGACCGCGTGAACTTCGTGGCCGCCGCCGACTACCGCGAGGGCACAGCGCTGGACCTGATCGTGAAGGGCCTGATCGGCCGCATCGCCATCAACGCCGGGACCATGCCCGCCGCGGACGTCTGACGCCCGCTCATCGCCTTTGGTGCCCCGGGTCGGACTCGAACCAACACGCCCTCACGGACAGCAGATTTTGAGTCTGCCGCGTCTACCATTTCGCCACCGGGGCACGGAGCGAGCGTCGCGGATAGCCGGGGCGCTGGCCCGGCGTCAACGGGCCTGATCAGGCGCTGGCGGGCGCCGCGGCCATAATGGCCCGGCCGCGGACAAACATCTCGATGCGCTGGACGACCACTAGCCCGACCGCGAACAGCATGAAGGCGTCGGTCACGGCCACGGCGTTCAGGTGCCAGGCCTCGGCATTGGCGATCAGATAGGCGTCCAGGCTGCGACGCGCGATCAGGAGCCCGACAATCAGGATCAGGCCCAGCGGCGACGGCTTGGCCATCAGGCGGCCCGTCTCCGTGTCGCGATGAATGTCGATGGTCCGGCCCCGCCACCAGCCGGCGACGCCGCCCAGCACTAGGGCGAACGCGAACCCGACATAGGCCCAGACGCCGAACGGCTCGTGCGGCGTGAAATACAGGCCCATGCCGATCCCCACGACCACCAGCAGCGGCACGATCCACATCAGGTGCAGGTTCAGCGGCCGGGGCCGCCGGTTGCGCATCAGGATGATGGCGAGAACCACGATCGGAATCGCGATGGGGAAGATTTGTTGCGGGGTCATGGTCAATTCGCCAGCATGAACGGAATGGTGAAGGTGACCAGCGCGCCCATGGGATTGGTTTCCGGGTCGATCTGCAGGCGACCGGTGCGGGCCATGTCGATGGCTGCCTCGCCATAGCCTTCACCCGCCGGCGTCTCCCGCTCGGCGACGCAATCGCGCAGCCGTCCGTCCCTGTCCGCGACCACGCAGGTGAGGACGACCTCGGCCTGCTCATAGTCCCCGCGCCGCCAGGCCGGCGGTTGGGTCGGTCGCGGCCGCACACGCCAGCCCGAAATCTCTCCGGCCCACCGCAGCTGGTCGCGCTCGTCCACCTCGGGTCGATCACAGGCGTGAAGGGCGGAACGAACCGGCCCGGGATCGTCCGGCAGGCCGAGAATGCTCGTGTCGTCGCCTGCGCGAACAGTGAGGTTGCCGCCGCCCAGCAGCCATCGGGCGGCCCGAGACGGCTCACGGGCGAAGACAACGGCTCCGGTCTCCTGATGCCAGGGAAGCGTCAATCCCATGGCCCGTCCGCCCTCGAGATCGAAGGTCCCGCCGCGGCCGACCTCCGTGGGAAATCGGAGCAGAACCTGAAGGTCATCGCTCTGGCACCGCACCACCAGCGCGTGACCGCTCGGCCAGACCGCAATGGCGGCCGTCAGGTCTTCAGCCTCGTTGCTCTCCGCGCGCCAGCTCTGGGAGCTCGCAGCCGTGGCCAGGGTCCAGGCCGCGAGGGCAAGCGTAGTGACGCGCCTCATGCCCGTCAGCTCCGGAACACCCGGCCCGCCCGCATGACAAAGCGCACGCGTTCCAGTTCGGTCACATCGGCCAGCGGATCGCCGGAGACGGCGATGATGTCCGCCGCCAGACCGGGCCGAAGGGCGCCGGTCTCTTCGGCGATCTGCAGATGGTCTGCGGCGTTGACGGTGGCGGCCTGGATGGCCTCCAACGGCGTCAGGCCGGCCCGGACCAGCAGGGCGAACTCCATGGCGTTATCGCCGTGGGCCGAGACACCCGAGTCGGTGCCGAAGGCGATGCGCACGCCCGCGGCGTGGGCCCGACGGCACATCTCCAGCATCAGCGGGCCGGCCTCCAGCGCCTTGGCCGTCTGGGCGGGCGTGAGGAAGTTATTCGGACCCGAGGCGACGCGCGCCACGAAGTCGCCGGCCAGAAGCGTCGGGACCAGCCAGGCCCCGGACTGGCGCATCAGGCGGATGCCTTCCTCGTCCAGATATGTGCCGTGTTCGATCGAGTCGCCGCCCGCGCGGATGAAGGTGGTGATGCCGTCCGCGCCATGGGCATGGGCCGTCACGCGGCGGCCCAGGCGATGCGCCGTCTCCACGATCGAATTCAACTCGGCCTGGCTCATTTGCTGGCTCAGGCCGGCGGCGGTGTTGGACAGCACCCCGCCCGTGGCGGTGATCTTGATCAGGTCGGCGCCCGCGCGAACCTGCTCGCGTACGGCGCGGGCGCAGTCGTCGGCCCCGGAACAGACAGAGGGGCTGCGCAGCACCTCCATGACGTCGTCACGATAGCCATGGATGTCGCCGTGGCCGCCGTGGGCCGCGATGGAGGATCCGGAGGCCAGGATGCGCGGGCCGTCCACGTCGCCGCGTGCGATGGCGTTCCTCAGGGCGAAGATCGCCTCGTTGGAGGCGCCGAGATCCGCGACGGTGGTGAAGCCGGCCATCAGGGTGCGCCGGGCGTAACGCGCGCCGACGAAGGCCTGGTCGGCCTCGGTCTGGGTCACCTCGTCGAGCCGCGCGGTCGGGCCCTGCTGGCCGGTCAGATGGACGTGGCTGTCGATCAGGCCTGGCAGGACGAAGCTGTCCCTCAGGTCCACGACCATTCCCTGGCCTTCGCCGGTGAAGCCGTCCTCGATGCGCAGGACGCGGCCGTTCTGGATCACCACCGTCTGTTCAGTCTCGACCCGGCCGGTCGCCGGATCCGCCAGGAGGCGTCCCGCCTGCACGAAGGTGAGGGCGTCCGCCGCCTGTTCCACCTGCGCCGACGCCGGCGCCAATCCGATTAGCGCGACGGCCGCCGCGATGATCCAGGCCCGCATTCCGAACTCCCCTCAAAATCGACGACACCCTACCGCGCTGACTCGTCGCACGGGAAGCGGGTTGATCGCGGCGCCGGGTTTGCAGATAACTTGGGTCCTAGTTCAGCGTCAGTCGGGGTCTTCCAAATGCTGATGTCCAGACGGGGCCTTCTGGTCGCCGGCGCAGGGGTCGCTGTCGCTGGTTGCGCGTCCCAATCCCAGGTGGCCGAGATCGTCACGCCGCAACCGGTTCAGGTTCAGCCTACGCCCTGGGTCCGCCAAGCCTACACGCCGCCGCCGCTGGATCCGCGCGGCATCATCCCGCGGGACCTGCGCGAACAGGCCATCCAGGCGCTGGACCGTCATGCCTGGTCGCTGCCGAACCGTGACCGCATCTACATCGTGAACTTCACCCAGCATTCGGCTGAGCCGCGCCTGTACGAGCTGGACGTGATCTCGGGCGAGGCGCGGATGTTCCACACCGCCCACGGCGTGGGCTCGGACCCGTTCCACTCGGGCTATGCCCACGGCTTCTCCAACATCATGGATTCCAACGCCTCGTCGCTCGGCGCCTACCGGACCTCGGGTCAGGGCTGGGGCATGCGCCACGGCGACAATGTCCTGCTGGACGGGCTCGAAGAGAGCAACAACGCCGCCCGCGACCGCGCGATCATCGTCCATTCCGCCGACTACTGCGAACCCGAGTGGCTGGCCCGCGAGGGCAAGCTGGGCCGCAGCTTCGGCTGTTTCGCGACCAGCGTCGCCAGCCTGCAGTACCTGCGTCCGCGCATGGATGAGGGCCGGCTTCTCTACGCCGCCCGCTCGCTGGCCTAGGCCTCGTCCTCGCGCTCCAGGGCGCGCCAGCCGATGTCGGACCGGTAGAAGCCGCCCGGCCAGTTGATCTTCTTGATCGCCGCATAGGCGCGCTCGCGCGCCTCGGCCACGTCCTTGCCACGCGCGCAGATGTTCAGCACCCGGCCGCCGGCGGCGGTCAGCTTGCCGTCCTTGTCGCGGGTTGTGCCCGCATGGAACACCTGCACGTCGCGGCCGAAGCTCTGTTCCGCGCCCCGGATGATCGAGCCGATCAGCGGGCTGTCCGGATACCCCTTGGCCGCCATGACGACGACGATCACCACATCCGGGTGAAACTCCGGCGGCGGCAGACGGGCCAGATCGCCGTGCGCGCAGGCCAGCAGATAGGGCGCGATGTCGCTCTTCAGGCGCATCATCAGCACCTGACATTCGGGATCGCCGAAGCGCGCGTTGAACTCGACAAGCCGCGGGCCCTGGTCGGTCGCCATGAGCCCGGCGTAGAGCACCCCGCGATAGGGCGTGCCCTCGGCGGCCATGCCCTGGACGGTCGGGCGGATGATCCGGTCCTCGGCCGCCTGCACCAGTTCGGGCGTGAAGACCGGCGCCGGGGAATAGGCTCCCATGCCGCCGGTGTTGGGCCCCAGATCGCCGTCGAAGGCGCGCTTGTGGTCTTGGGCGCCGCCGAACAGGATGGCGCGCGTGCCGTCGCACAGGGCGAAGAGCGAGGCCTCCTCGCCCTCCATGAATTCCTCGATCACGATGCGAGCCCCGGCCTCGCCGAAGCGGCCGCCCAGCATGGCGTCGATCTCGTGGGCGGCGTCGCGGCGGTCGGGCGAGATGACCACGCCCTTGCCCGCCGCCAGGCCGTCGGCCTTCAGCACATAGGGCGGCCTGAAGACGTCCAGCGCCTGCTTGGCCTCCCGGGCCGTCTCATAGACGCCGTAGCCCGCCGTCGGGATTTCGTGTCGGTCGCAGAACCGCTTCGTGAAGGCCTTGGAGGTCTCCAGCCGCACGGCCTTCTTCGAGCCTCCGAAACAGGGGATGCCCACCTGGGCCAGCCGGTCGGCCAGACCCGCCTCGAGCGAGGACTCAGGGCCCACCACGACCAGATCGGCGTCGATCTCGCGCGCCAGGGCGACCAGCCCTTCCACGTCGGTGACCTTGACCGGGCGCAGCTCGCCCAGCTTCTCCATGCCGGGATTGCCGGGCGCGATGACCAGCCGGTCGCACAGGGGCGACTGGGCCAGCTTCCAGGCCAGGGCGTGCTCGCGACCGCCCGATCCCACGAGGAGGAAGTTCATGCGCCGCCCATGACCCGCACTCGCCCGCCGGTCAAGCCGTTCAGGCGAAGGCGACGAGGCCGATGAACACGACAATCGCCAGCAGGGCGATCAGGGCTACGGCCATCAGCGGATTGAACCCGTCGCGATTGATGCGGGCGTCGGCCTCCGCGTCGACGGGATCCTCTTCGCTCATGGCGCGCCCTTCAGCCTGCGATCTGCGGCCCATAGGCTAACGCCAGGGCGGCCAGGCTCGCAATCGCCACGCCGGCGCCGGCGATGAAGGCCACAACCGTGCGGCCGCGCCGACGATGAAACGCGCCGGGACGCAGCATGCGGATATAGACGAAGGGCCGTTTTCCGAAGGCTTCGGATCCGACGATATTGTGCTGGGACATGCCGGTCCTCCTTCAGAGCGGACATAGGGACGGCCCCCCCGGGCGATCGCCATAGTGACGAAGTTTTCCGGATTGCGTTGTTATATCCGCGCCTTGCGGATGCGGCCCTTTGTCCCGGTATGGGGCGCCGCCTCAGGGCTCCAGCACGACCTTGCCGACGATGCGCCCGCTTTCGAGCGCCGCATGGGCCTCCGAAGCCCGGTTCAGGGCGAAGGTCTCCGCTACTACGGCCCGCACCTGGCCCGCTTCGATCCACGGCCAGACGGTCGCCTCCACCGCCTCGGCCAGCCGCGCCTTCTCCTCGGCCGGTCGGCCGCGCAGGGTCGAGCCGGTCACGGTCAGCCGGTTGCGCATCACCCGCGCCAGGTCGATCTCGCCGGTCGGCCCGCCCTGGAAGGCGATGATCACCAGCCGCCCGCCGGGCTTCAGGGCCGCGATGTTGGTCTTGAGGAACGACCCCCCGACCATGTCCAGGATGACGTCGGGCGCCGCGCGTGCGAATCGTTCGGCGAAGTCGGGGGCGGTCGAGTCCAGCGCCAGGTCCGCGCCCAGAGCCTCGGCTTCCCTGGCCTTGTCCCCGCCGCGCGAGGTGGTGACGACACGTGCGCCGTGGGCCTTCGCCATCTGGATGGCCGTCACCCCGATGCCCGAGGTCGCCCCGTGGACGGCGAAGGTCTCGCCGCGCTTCAGAGCCCCGATCTCGAACACATTCGCCCAGACGGTGAAGACCGTCTCGGGCAGGCCTGCCGCCTGGCGAAAGTCGAGCCCCTTCGGCACAGGCAGGGCGTGGCGCGCGTCCACGACCGCGTAATCCGCATAGCCGCCGCCCCCGAGAAGCGCGCAGACGCGGTCGCCCACAGCCCAGCGCGTCTCGCCCTCGCCGGTGGCCTCCACCTCGCCCGCGACCTCCAGGCCCAGCGTCTCGGGCGCGCCCGGCGGTGGCGGATACAGCCCCATCCGCTGCAGCAGATCGGGACGGTTCACCCCTGCGGCGCGTACGCGAACCCGGATTTCGCCCGGTCCCGGTTCGGGCCGCGCGATCTCAACAATTTCAAGCGCCTCGGGACCCCGGACACCCGGCCTCAGGCCTATGGCGCGCATCGTGGACTGGGACATCGCGGGTCTCCGTGCTTGCCATTCGGCGGGCTTGCGCGTTCCATAGCCGGTTCCTGAGCCTGGATGGAGAGCGACGCATGATCGACGACCTCGAACCCCGGCCCCTCGGCGGCGGCGCCCTTCGCGAGCTGATCCGCGAAGACCTGGACGGCTACGCCGTCGAGGATCTGGAAGCCCGCGCCGAAGCCCTGCGGGCCGAGATTCTGCGCACCGAGGCCGCCGTCACCACCAAGCGACAGAAAAAGTCCGCCGCCGACGCCTTGTTTTCCTTCGGTAACCGGGACACTTGACGCCGTCGCCCATTCGGCGTGGCATGGGGGTTGCAGCGGCCGGACCGCGCCGCTCCCGGCGGCGCGAGTAAGAGACGGAGCTTTCATGTCCCAGTTCGCAGCGTCCGGCGCTCCGATCTCCTCCCCCGATGTGGCGCCCGCGCGCGTCCGTCAGGTGGCCGACTTCGCGCGGTCCGAACTGTTCGAACGCACGTTCCAGGACGGCATGGCCCTCGTGGAAGAGACCGCCGCCTATCTGGACGGCGACGGCCGCCGCGAGGCCAAGCTGCTCTCCAGGGCCGCCGCTCTCGCCTACGCCGCAGAGAGCATGGGCCTGACCACCCGTCTGATGCAGACCGCCTCCTGGCTGCTCGTCCAGCGCGCCGTGCGCGAGGGCGACATGAAGGCCGAACAGGCCTGCGATCCCCGCTACCGCCTCAAGCTGCGCGAACCGTCCGACGAGCCGACCCATCCGGACCTGCCGATCGCCCTCATCGAGCTGATGGTGCGGGCCGAGAAGCTGATGGAGCGGGTCATCTATCTGGACCGCCGCATGTTCGTTGACCTGCCCGACGACGAGCCGGCCAATCCCGTCCAGAACCAGCTGGACCGCCTGAAGGCCGCCTTCGGCGGGTGAGCGCCTGGCTCGACCGCCTCTCGGCCGAGGTCGAGGCGCGGCGCGCCTCCGTTCCTGATCGTCCGTTTGTCATCGGCCTGACCGGCGGCGTCGCCTCCGGCAAGAGCCATGTCGCATCCCGGCTGGCAGACCGGCTGGTCGACGACGGCCTGACCGTCGAGATCGTCTCCACCGACGGCTACCTGTTCGCCAATGCGGTCCTGACCGAGCGCGGCCTGATGGAGCGCAAGGGCTTTCCGGACAGCTACGACTGGCCGGCCCTCATGGCGCTCCTCGATGCGCTCGTGGCAGGCGGACCGACTCTCGCCACTCCGACCTATTCCCACGAGGTCTACGACGTCGGCGAGCCCCGGACCTTTCCCCGCCCCCAGGTCGTGATCCTTGAGGGACTGGTCGCGCTCGACACCCGCATCGAGCCGCTGGATCTCGCCCTCTATCTGCACGCCGAGGAAGCAAACCTGATCGCCTGGTACACCGAGCGCTTCATGGCGCTGGGCCGCTGGGCTTCGCCGCGCCTGGCCGACCGACTGGCCGCCGCCGGATCGCCCGAGGCGCTGGCCCGCGACATCTGGGACCGGATCAACGCGCCCGTGCTCCGTGACTACGTCTTGCCGACGCGCGCGCGCGCCGACCTCGTCCTCGAGAAGATCGCCGACCATTCCGTCCGGGTGGCCTGACGCGCGGCGTCATGCGACCCTTGCGCCGGGAGGGACGGCCATGAGTTTCAAGTCTGGACGCGGCCTGCTCGGGCCGATGAAGCCCCTGATAGGCGACTGGGCCTGGACAGGCGAACACGCCGGCCAGGCCATCACCGTGCGCCGCACCTATGAGCCGTTCGGCAAGGGGTGGGTCCGGCTGACGGCCGTCTGGACCATGCCGGGCCGGGACTACGTCGAGACCGCCTTCTATGGCGCGACCGACGACGGGCCACTGGGCTTCTACTCCTTCACCAATGACGGGCGCCGGTCCCAGGGGGTGCTGGCCGACGGTTCGGACGTCCATGCGACGGCCGTGGCCTTTGTGGCGAAGTTTCCCGCGGGGACCGGCCGCATGATCGCCTGGCCGCGCGACGACGGGGCGCCCGGATTTGACTTCGCGGTAGAGAACCAGACGAAGAAGGGCTGGAACCGCTTCCTCCTGCAACGCTTCGGGCCCGCCGTTTGACCATCGCCGACCCTACCGCCTTCATCCTCGCCAACACCCGCCTGCAGCCCGTCAGCCACACGCCCGAGATTTCGCTCTGGCTCGCGGACGAGATCACGCCCATCTGGCGCCTGACGGAGGAGGAACTGGGCGAGATGGGGCTGCCGCCGCCGTTCTGGGCCTTCGCCTGGGCGGGCGGTCAGGCCCTGGCGCGCTATCTGCTTGATCATCCCGAGACCGTCAGGGGCCGCGCGATGCTGGACCTCGCCTCAGGCTCTGGCCTGGTCGGCATCGCCGCCATGAAGACCGGCGCAACCCATGTCCTCTGCGCCGACATCGATCCCTTCTGCGAGGCGGCGGTCGCCCTGAACGCCGAGGCCAACGCCGTCGTGGTCGGTTTCACGGCCGCCAACCTGCTCGATCGCGAGCCTCCGGCGGTCGACCTGATCTGCGCAGGGGATGTCTTCTACGAGCGGCCGATGGCCGAGCGAGTCATCGCCTGGCTCAAGGCCGCGCGCGACCGCGGCGTCGATGTGCTCATCGGCGATCCCAGGCGGTCCTATTTTCCAAAAGGCGATCTGGTCCAGCTGGCGGAATACGAGGTTACGACCACGCGGGAGCTCGAGGACCAGGCGGTGAAGCGATCCGGGGTCTATCGTCTCGCCTGATCAGGCGAGGGGGCCGCGTCAACCCGGACTGAAACCACGGCCCCGCTCCTGCGCCCGCGCGATCGGCGCGGGGCGCGTCTGCACCGGGGCGCGAACGCCCCGGGCGCAACGGGTTCTAGATGTAGCGGCGCAGCGACCGGGCCAGCTCGCTGGAGCCGTTCTTCTTCTGGGCCGGCTGGTAGGCGACGCGGGAATGCTCGACGCAGTAGGGGTGACCCTCGTCCGAGCGGCGGCCGCAGAAGCTGAACTCGTCCGAGCTCGGGTCGCCGATCGGCCACTTGCACATGTGCGAGCCGAGCGTCAGCACCGTCGCCGTGCCCGGCAGGTCCAGGACGGCCGGACGCGGGGCGGGAGCCGACGGCTGAGCCGCCACGGCCGGGCGCGGCGCCGGCTCGATCCGGCGCGGGGCGCTCGGAGCCTGGGTCGGACGCGGGCGGGCGGCGCGGAAAGCCGGACGCGAGGGTTGCGACGGAGCCGCACGGCCCGACAGGCCGAGGCGGTGGACCTTGCCGATCACCGCGTTGCGGGTGACGCCACCCAGTTGTTTGGCGATCTGGCTGGCCGACAGGCCGTCCAGCCAAAGCTTCTTGAGATTGGCGACCCGATCGTCCGTCCAGCCCATGGCGCCCGCTCCACTGAATTGATTCAACATCTTGTGGTCGAGCGCCCCTCCGGCTCCGCGTCCACACAAGCTATCGTAAATCTTTCATTAAGAGACGCAACATCTGGCGCCCGCGTATCCACAGAATCCAGATATAGCGTTGCTCTGCGGACTCAGCCTCGCGTCGACGGGTTCCCCCATCGCGACGCGCCAAGCAGCGGGATCGAAACAGCAAATGGAAATCCGGAGGCGGGTTTGTCCCCGCTGACCGGCGCGGCCTTAGGCTCGGCGCCGGTCTTTGACATCGTCAGCACGGGTGCGACGCCATGCGTCGATCCTGTCGGTCCTGTCGGTCCTGTCGGTCGTGTCGGTGTGTTTGCGGGCCGACACCGACACCGACAGTGTCGCTCCTGTCGGTGGTTTCGGTGGTCATTCAGGCCGACACCGACAGGTCTGTCGTCCTAGTGACCGCCCTCGTGGCGCGGCGCCGGGTCGTGATAGCCGGAGGCCTTTTTGCCGCGCACGAAGCGGCGGTCGCAGTAGCCGCATTCGACGGCGTCGTCGTCGCCCATGTCCATGTAGACCAGCGGATGGCCGAGCGCCCCGCCGCCGCCGTCACAGGCCACGCGGCCCGTCGAGACCACGAATTCCTCAGGCTTGGGTGAATAGGTCGGGGAATGGCGCGGCGGCATGGTTCGGATCCGGTCAGGCAGGAACAGCGCCTTCCTAGTGCGGACCGGGCCAAAGCGATAGTCCGCTTTCGCCCGGCGCGATCAGACCGGCTCGGCGCGCCGGCGCAGGATCCGGTCCATCAGCGCCTTGCGCCCCCGGAACAGGGCCCAGCCCAGGCTGGCGGCCGCCACCCAGAGCCCCGCCTCCCCGACCAGACCCAGGCCGATCGCCGCGAAGACGGCATGGGCGGGGGCCAGGATGTCGAACTTGGCCGCCGCGATGGCCAGCGCCATGCCGCCGTAGCCCAGCACGGCCACGACGACGGCGCCCAGGCCGATGATCTTGGTGCGGGTCATGATGTCTCTCCGTCAAGCAACCCAAGCAGAATGACAAGCGTCCTAGACATAAGATGGGGTGGAGTCAAGTGTCATTGACAGTTAGACCGGGTTCCTTGTCTTCGCTCGGCCTTGGCGCACGACCCGGGTGCGCCTACCTAGGCCGTTGAAGCCTGAAAGCGCCGCATGTCCCCGAATGAGCCTCTCCCCGACTATGCCCTCGAGGTCCGAGGTCTGAAGAAGACCTATGCCGGGACCCGCAAGTCCCCGGCCAAGACAGCTCTGCGCGGCGTGGACCTGGTGGTGCCGCGCGGCTCCATGTTCGGCCTCTTGGGGCCCAATGGCGCGGGCAAGTCGACCCTGATCAACATTCTTGCCGGCGTGGTGAACAAGTCCGGGGGAACCGCGAAGATCTGGGGCCGCGACATCGACGAGCGCCCCCGCGACGCCCGCGCGGCCCTGGGCGTGGTGGCTCAGGAGATCACCGCCGACGTCTTCTTCACCCCTCGTGAGGCGCTGGAGGTGCAGGCCGGCTTCTACGGCGTGCCCAAGGATCAGCGCCGCTCCGACGAGCTGCTCGCGGCGTTGGGCCTCTCCGACAAGGCGAACGCCTATGTGCGCGCCCTCTCCGGCGGCATGAAGCGCCGCCTGATGGTGGCCAAGGCCCTGGTCCACAATCCGCCGGTCCTGATCCTGGACGAGCCGACCGCTGGGGTGGACGTCGAACTCCGCCGCCAGCTCTGGGCTTACGTCCGCGAGCTGAACGCGGCGGGCGTCACCATCTTGCTGACCACCCACTATCTCGAGGAGGCCCAGGAGCTCTGCGACACCATCGCCATTGTCAATCACGGCGAGGTGGTGGCCTGCGAACCGACCGGTCAGCTCCTGAAGCGCCTCGATACCCGCAACGTCGTGGTCACCCCCGAGGAACCGCTCGATGCGCTTCCGACCATTCCCGGCTTCGAGGTCTCTGCCCGCGGCGCTGACAGTTTCGTCATCGCCTACAGGACGGGCCAGTCCAGCGTCGAACAGGTCCTGGCCGCGGTCCGCTCCGCCGGCGTCCGCATCCGCGACATCTCGACTGAGGATCCGGACCTTGAGGACGTCTTCCTGGCCCTGACCTACGGCGACCCGTCCCGCGCCGATCCAACGCGTGACACGGTTGTGGCCTGACGCCGCATCCTGTAAGCAGCCGCTCCGCTCAGGACCTACGCACCCGTAGCTCAGCTGGATAGAGCGTTGCCCTCCGAAGGCAAAGGTCACAC
>CAMLNT010000057.1 GCA_946481425.1 uncultured Brevundimonas sp. | reverse complement strand
GTCTGCTCCAATTCCTTCCGCTCCGACGACTGGGAGTACAACGCCGTCGGTCTGCTGCATGCCGAGATGCGGCTGCTCGGCAGCCTGATCATGGCCTCGGGCGACGCCAACCAGGTGCCCGCCGGCGGGGCGCTGGCGGTGGACCGGGACGGCTTCTCCAACGCCGTGACCGAACGCCTGCTGGCCCATCCGTTGGTGAGCGTCGTCGGCGAGGAGATCGCCGGCCTGCCGCCCGAGGACTGGGACAACGTCATCGTCGCCACGGGCCCCCTCACCTCGCCTGCCCTGGCCGACGCCATCCTGAAGCTGACCAGCGAGGAGAGCCTCAGCTTCTTCGACGCCATCGCGCCGATCGTGCATGCGGACTCGATCGACTTCGACATCGCCTGGCGACAGTCGTGCTACGACAAGGAAGGCCCCGGCGGAGACGCGGCCGCCTACGTCAACTGCCCGATGACGAAGGACCAGTATGAGGCCTTCATCGACGCCCTGCTGGCGGGCCCCAAGGCCGAGTTCAAGGAGTGGGAGAACGTCCCCTATTTCGACGGCTGCCTGCCCATCGAGGTGATGGCCGAGCGCGGCCGCGAGACCCTGCGTCACGGTCCGATGAAGCCGGTTGGCCTCACCAATCCGCGGGACCCTACGGTCAAGCCCTGGGCCATCGTCCAGCTGCGCCAGGACAACGCGCTGGGCACCCTGTTCAACATGGTGGGCTTCCAGACCAAGCTGAAGCATGGGGCCCAGGCCGAGGTCTTCCGCATGATCCCGGGCCTGCAGGACGCGCAGTTCGCGCGGCTGGGCGGACTGCACCGAAACACCTTCCTGAACAGCCCGAAGCTGCTCGACCGCCAGCTACGCATGAAGGCCATGCCGCGCCTGCGCTTCGCCGGTCAGGTCACGGGCGTGGAAGGCTATGTCGAAAGCGCCGCCATGGGCCTGCTGACCGGCCGCCTCGCCGCCGCCCAGGCGCTGGGCAAAGCGCTGGAGCCCCCTCCGCCCGAGACCGCCATCGGCGCCCTCGTCGAGCACATCACCGGCGGCCACCTCGAAGGCTCCAAGTTCCAGCCGATGAACATCAACTATGGCCTCCTCCCGCCCCTCCCGGCTCCGAAAGTCGATGAGGCCGGAAACAAGATCCATCCCAAGGACCGCGGCCGCGCCAAGAAGCGGCTGCAGAGCATCCGGGCGATGGAGGCGATGACGAGTTGGCGTGACGAGGCGCGTCGCGAAATCGACACCCTCATCGCCTAGCCAGGCCGATCAGAGTACCGGGAGTACCACATGGGCCTGCATCGTCGTCATCTTCTGGCCCTGGCGGCCGCGACAGCGGGCGTCGGCCTGACCGGCCCGGCCCGCGCCCAGACCGTCATTGAGGCTCCGATCCGACTTGAGGGCGGTCGCGTGCTCATCGACGTGACCCTGAATGGCGCCGGCCCGCATCCCTTTGCCGTGGATACCGGCGCCGAACTGTCCGGCATCCGCCTCGCGCTGGCCGAACAGCTGCGCTTGCCCGAGCTTCGTCGCGTGCGGCTCGGAGGGGGTCAATTCCCGTTCTTCGGCGTGGACGAGCTGATCCTCGGTGGAGCGGTCCGTCAGACAGACGCCGGTCTGTTCGGCCTCGAAGGCGATCGCCTCGGCGCCGAGGGACTGATCGCCGCCGGCATGCTCACCAGCGTCGACAGCGAGCTATTGTTCGAAGCCGGGGTGTGGCGCCTGCACCCGGCCGGCGCGCCGGACAGGACCGGCTTCAGTCATCTGGAAAACGGGACCATCGAAGCTGCGCGCCAGAACGGCTTGTCGTCGCGCTTGTTCGGGTCGGTGCAGATCAACGGCCGGCCGGAGCGGGTCGTCCTCGACACCGGCGGCCCGCGGCCTCTGACCATCTCGCGGGACCGAGCCGAGGACCTCGGCCTTTGGGACGACGCTCGCCCCTGGGCCCCTTACCTGCAGAGCAATATCCGGGGGGCGTCCTCCGAGCCGTCCCGGCTCGTGCGTCTCGAGCGCCTGAACTTCGGGGGTCAGACCTACGACAATATTCTCGTCGGCCTGAATGCCGGACAGAACATCGGCGGCGAGACGATCCTCGGATTGCCTGTCCTGCGCACGCTGGACCTGTCGATCTCCAGCAGCGACCGGACCATCTGGGTCCGACGCAACGGCCTGACGCCGGATTCGCCCGGTTACGGCTTGTCAGGTGTCTGGCTGGACGACGCCCCTGGGGGCGCCCGCGTCGCCGCTGTCGGCACGGGAAGTCCCGCTGCCGCCGCCGGGGTCCGTGTCGGCGATCGGGTCGTCGGCGCGGGGACTTTCCGCGAGGCTCTGGATCGCTTCCGCGGTGAGCCGGGACAACAGGTACAAGTCGAGCTTCGTCGAGATGGACAGGTCGTCGAGGCGGCCTTTACTCTGGCGGCCTACCTCTGACGCCCTCCGACTTCGCTTGCGCCGCCCCGCGTTCCTGGGGCACCCGACGGCTCAGCGACGCGGCTTGCAGGGACTTCGCCTGACCATGGACATCCGGCCCGCCGATCTCGATCACCCGTCGGTTCAGGCCCTGCTCGAGCTCCATTTCCGGGGGATGCACGAGAGTTCGCCGCCGGGCGCCTGCTTTGTGCTGGACCTGTCCGGTGTCCGCGCGCCCGACGTCAGCGTCTGGGCGGCGTGGCGCGATGGCGAAGCGATCGGCGTCGGCGCCCTGCGTACGCTGTCGCCCGACCACGGCGAGGTCAAATCGATGCGCACCCATCCCGATGCGCTGGGCCAGGGCGTCGGCGCCGCCATGCTTGCTCACATCATGACCGAGGCGAAGGCGCGCGGCATGACCCGCCTGAGCCTCGAGACCGGAACCGGCGGCCCGTTCGAATCCGCGCTTGCCCTCTACCGCAAGCGGGGCTTCGTCCCCTGCCCGCCTTTCGCCGGTTATGAGCCGAGCGCCTTCAACCAGTTCTTCTCACGCGAAATCTGATGCGGTCGCCGCTCGATCTTCCGCGCCAGATGCTGCGCGACCAGGTCACACGTCTCTTCAATGATGCGTCGAAGGGCGACCGCCCGGTCACGCGTCGCAACGACGCGCTCTTCGCGCCCGACTCCGTCATCTGGCGGGTCCACGGCGATGTGGTGACCATGCTGATCGGCGGCGTCGACAGCCTGTTGCTCCAGATGCTGCACCCGGCCGTACTGGCGGGCGTCTGGGATCATTCGGACTTCAGGAACGACATGATGGCTCGCCTGCGGTCCACCGCAAAGTTCATCGCTCGTACGACTTACGACTACGCTGACGACGCCCACGCGCTTATCGCGAAGGTGCGCGGCATCCACGGCCACATTCAGGGGGTCCTGCCTGACGGCACGCCCTATGCGGCCAACGATCCGCATCTCCTGTCTTGGGTCCATGTCGCCGAGGCGGTCAGCTTTCTGGACGCCTGGATCAGCTATGCCGAGCCAGCCATGCCCGCGGCCGACCAGGACGCCTATTTCGCTGAGATGGCCGTCATCGGGCGAGCGGTCGGCGCCGATCAGGTCCCTGTGAACCGGGCCGAGGCGCTGGCGCTCATCGAGGCGTTTCGGCCCGAGCTAAGGGTCGACCACCGGACGCGCGAGGTCTGCGGCCTGGTGCTGAACCAGACGGTTGGCCCCGCCATCGCGGCCGTCCCGTCGAAGGTCTTGATGCAGGCTGCAGTGGACCTGTTGCCGGACTGGGCGCGGGCCATGCATGGCCTCAGGCGCTCTCAGGTCTCGCGGGCAGCTGTCCGTGAGGGAGCTTGGGCCATGGCGCGCACCCTGCGCTGGGCCTTCGACGGCTCCCCCAACCGGCGGATCTTACCGCCGGGTCAGTTCATGGACGGCTAGGCCGCCAGCGTCACCGTGCCGGCGTCGAGCCAGCGGCGCGCGGCGCGCTGGGCCTCGGCCACGTCGTCACGATCCATCTCCTGCGACAGCTCGCGGCGATAGATGCGTGCTTCGTCCGAGCCCTTCATGGCGGCCAGGTTGAAGATCATGTGAGCCGAAACCAGGTCCAGCGGCGCACCGCCCTGACCGGTCGAATACATCAGGCCCAGCTTGAACAGGTCGTCGCCCGACATCTCGGGCGTCGGCAGGGGCAGGCTTTCGGCCGCTTCCATCTGCGTTTGCATCGTCAGTCCCTCTCGAGAGCCGTTCTGGCTCCCTCTTCATGTCGCGATCAAAACGCCGCGCCACTGAAGACAGAGTTAATCGAGAACGCTGATTCCGATGTTTTTCGCTAAGAGAAAATGAAGGCAAATCAGCTCGTTAAGAGACTGGATAGACTCTTTTCATTCGCCGTTTACGCGTCGCGTTGACCGAACAGCAGCTTGCGCGCCCGCTCCGCCGCCTCGCCGCCGGCCGCCAGATTGGCCTGGGCGTCCTTGCCGACGGCCATTCCGCGCTTGACCGCCTCGCGCTCCCCGATCCGCTCGAACCAGGCCTTGAGGCGTGGGGTGCGGTCGAGATCCTGGCCTTGCCTCTTGTACGGGACGATCCAAGGCCAGATCGCCATGTCCGCGATCGAATAGTCGCCCGCGACATAGTCCCGGTCAGCCAGCTGCTTCTCCAGCACGCTGTAGAGACGGCGCACCTCGTTGGTATAACGCTTCACGCCATAGGCCAGCTGCCGCTGGTCGAAAATCATTGCCGGCGCGTACTGGCGAAAATGGTGCGTCTGCCCCGCCATCGGCCCCAGGCCGCCGACCTGCCAGAACAGCCACTCTTCCACCCGCGCTCGCGCCGCGGAGCCTTGCGGATAGAACCGGCCCGACTTGCGCCCGAGATGCTGGAGGATCGCCCCGCTTTCAAAGATCGACAGCGGTTCTCCGTCATCACCCTCCGGATCGACGATCGCTGGCATGCGTCCGTTGGGGCTGATCGCCCGGAAACCGGGCGCGAACTGCTCGCCCTGCCCTATGTTCACCAGCTTGACCTCATAGGGCAGCCCCATCTCTTCGAGTGCGATGGTGATCTTCCAGCCGTTCGGTGTGGGCCAGTAGTGAAGGTCTATCGGCTTGGTCATGAGGCGTCCGTCAATGCTCAGGCTCGAACATGGCCCGGCTGGTCAGTCACGCAAGCCTCCTTCGGCCCCGCCCCGGGAAATCTCCGTTTCACGATATCGTGTTTACGGAACGTGGTTACTTGAATGGGGGCGAGCTTGGGTGAACTGTGACGCTAGGGCCTCCGGTCCTCGGGGGCCTTCACAGGGAGGAACGCCCATGAGGAAGTGGATTGCGACCGCAGCCGCGGCCGCCCTGACCATTGCGACCGCCGGCCCGGCCTGGGCCCAGAGTTACGGTCTCGCTCAGCAGTTCGATGATGAGGCCGGCGCGACTGTCAGTCTCAACTATCGCGTACCACTCGGCGGGGGCCGCCAACTCGAGGAACCCAGCTACGGGGTCACGCTGAACTGGGGCTATCGCGAGGCCCTGCCCGGCTACGACGACGGCGAGTTCCGACCAAATGTCGAACTGGCGGACCTCCGCTTCAACGATCAAGGCCTGGCCCGCACCGAGGTCGCCTCGTTCAACCTGATGCGCGACGCCGACGGCGAGTTCGCCGATCCGCGTCTGCATTGGGCTGATCCGGCGGACGGCAAGGGTACGACTTGGTTCGTGGTCGCTGGGCTCGTGACCGCCGGGCTCGTCGTCTGCCTGCTCGCGGAATGCTTCGAGGACGATGACGAAGTGGATCACCCCAGCATTTCGTGACCTTCATCGACCCCGGGCGAGTCGCATTGCCCGGGGTCGTTCCTGGACGGCGGTTTTCGCATGCTTCGCTGGCTGATCCTGCTTTTCATCGTGCTGGCTACACCCTCCCAGGCCGCCGTGCGCCTGGACTTCTACGCCCGCGATACCGACAGCCGCTTCCCGCATGCCTATGTCGCGCTCAGCGGCGCCCTGGACGCGACCGGCGAGCCGGTCGACGCCAACTTCGGCTTCACGCCCTACCGCATCACCCCGGCCGTCCTTTTCGGCCGGATCGACGGCCACATCATCAGCGGCGGGCCCGACTACGTCAGCCAGGGCCAGCTCCGCTTTTCCCTCATGCTGAGCGACGCCGAATACCGACAGGTCATGGCGACGGTCGAGGAATGGCGCGCCTTTCCCCAGCCGTCCTACGATCTCGACACCCTGTCCTGCGTCACCATCGTCGGCGCGATTGCACGCGCCGTCGGTCTGGCCGTCCCGGAAGCGCCCGCCTTTTCCCGCCGCCCGGCCAGCTTCCTCGCCGCGGTGGCCGAGATGAACGAGGATCGCCTGAACGGCGCGATCCCCGGTTCCGCTTCGACTGTCGCAGCAGCAGATTGAAGCGTCAGGCTTCGTCAGGCACGGTTCAGATACCATTCATCGACGGGAAACCATCTTGCGTCGCAAGGCCGAAAAGGATCGGCCAGTCGGGATCGATTGATATGAAACGCGCACTTCTTGTGACGACGGCCTTCCTGCTCGCTGCGGCGCCGGCTCTCGCCGCGACTCCCGCCCGCGCCCAGGACGCCGACGAAGGCGGCAGCCTGATCGAGCGCCTCGCTCGCGACGCCCAGCGCGCCCAGCAGGGCGGCGGCGGCGGCCGCGGCGGTGATCGCGGTGGTGACCGTGGCGGCGATCGCGGTGGCGACCGTGGCGGTGATCGCGGTGGCGACCGTGGCGGTGACCGTGGTGGTGATCGCGGCGGCGGCTGGGATCGCGGCGGCGGCTGGGACCGCGACCGTGACCGGGACCGCGGCGACCGTGGCGGCGGCTGGGATCGCGGCGGCGACCGCGACAACTGGAACCGGGGCGGCTGGGATCGTGACGGCCGCGGCTGGGAAGGCGGACGCCCGGGCTGGGGTGGCTCGGACTGGGGCCGCAACCGGCGCGACCATGACGACTTCCGTCGCCGCTGGGACCGCGACGGCTGGCGCCGCGACTTCGACCGTCAGCGTCGTCACGACTGGTGGCGGAGCAACAGCTGGTTCCGGAACTACTCCGGCTTCCGGATGAGCTTCTATTACGCGCCGTCCTACGGCTACTACTCGGTTCCGAGCCAGTACTGGGGTCGCGAGTACCGGGTCGGCGACTACCTGCCGTCGATCTTCTGGCGCTACGTCGTCAACGACTGGGCCTGGTACCACCTGCCCCCGCCGCCCTACGGCGCGCAGTGGGTCTATGTGGACAACAACATCTTCCTCATCGACCTGCGTGACGGCTACATCATCGACGCCGCCTACCGCGTCTGGACCTGGTAGGTCCGCGCGACCAAACGAGAGAGCCCCGGATCTTCGGATCCGGGGCTTTTTCTATGTCCGTCGGCTCGGCGCGTGGGCCAGCCTCAGCAAGTTGGCCGCACCCGGCGCGCCGAACGGGGTCCCGGCCAGGATCAGGATCCGCTGCCCCGGCAAGGCCAGGCCGGCGTCCACCGCGTGGCGCACGGCGTCATCCGTTACATCCTCGAGGGTCGAAGGCTGGCTGCCCAGTCGCGGCTCCAGCCCCCAGACCAGCGACAGCCGGCGCGCGGTCTCTGGCGACGGCGTCAGGGCGATGACCGGCTGCAGCGGCCGCTCGCGCGCCATGCGCCGCGCCGTGCCGCCCGTGGTCGTGAAGACGACGACGCAGGCCGTCGACGCCGCCTCGGCCGCCTTGCGAGCCGCGGCCACCAGGGCGTCGGCGTCGACGTCGTCCATGCCCGCGTGCTCGGCGTCCATCAGCCCCGGCCAGCGCGGATCGCGCTCCACCCGCTCCATGATCCGGTCCATGACCTGCACGGCTTCCAGCGGGTATTTGCCCGCCGCCGTCTCGGCTGAAAGCATGACCGCGTCGGCGCCCTCATAGACGGCATTGGCCACGTCGGACGCCTCGGCCCGGGTCGGGGTCGGGCTGGAGGTCATCGATTCCAGCATCTGGGTCGCCACGATGGCCGGGACGCCACGGTTGCGCGCCGCGCGCAGGATCGACTTCTGGGCCACCGGAACCTCCTCCGGCAGGCACTCCACGCCCAGGTCGCCCCGCGCGACCATCAGTCCGTCGGAGTAGTCCAGGATGGCCTCGAGGTCCTCGAGCGCCGCCGGCTTCTCAATCTTGGCCAGGCACGCGGCCCGCCCCGCGACCAGCTTCTTCAGCTCCGCCATGTCGGCCGCCCGCTGGACAAACGACAGGGCCACCCAGTCCACGCCCAGACGCAGGGCGAACGCCAGATCCGTCAGGTCCTTGTCGGTCAGGGCCGAGATCGGAATTGTCCCGCCCGGAACGGCGACGCCTTTGCGATCCGACAGCTTGTCGCCCGCCTCCACGATCGTCTCGGCGAAGTCGGGCCCGGCCTTCTGCACGCGCAGCCGCACGCGGCCGTCGTCCAGCAGCAGCAGCGCATCCGGCTTCAGCGCTTTGAAAATCTCGGGATGCGGCATCCCGACCCGGCGCTCGTCGCCCGGCGTGGCGTCCAGATCGAGCCGCAGCTCATGGCCCGCCGCGATGTTGATCGAGCCAGCCGCGAACTTGCCAAGCCTCAGCTTGGGCCCTTGCAGGTCCGCCAGAACGCCCAGCGGCCGCCGGATCGACAGCTCCGCACCGCGGATCGCCTTGAGGGCCGCGGCATGATCGTCGTGCGAGCCGTGGCTGAAGTTGAGGCGGAAGACGTCCACCCCGGCCTTGGCCAGGGCGCGAATCTGGCCCGGCTCCCGACTGGCCGGTCCGATGGTCGCGACGATGCGGGCGCGCCGGGCGCGGGTCATGGACGCCGATTCCTCCGTGTTCTCGCCTAGGCTTAGCCGCGCAGACCGGGCGCAGAAAGGCCGCGGTCCACAATGCAGGCGAAAAAGCGCTGGATCGGGGGCGGCTGGTGCGGATGAGAGGACTCGAACCTCCACGCCTCGCGGCGCTGGAACCTAAATCCAGTGCGTCTACCAGTTCCGCCACATCCGCCAGGTTCGCCGCTCCCTTGCCTCAAGCCGCCCCGTGCGGCAAGCGCGCCGTTGACCTGACGCCCCTATGCCGACATAAGGGCGCCTCCGAAAAAAGGCCGCCCGCCCGGGCGGCGTTTTTGCGTTCCGAAACCCTTTCGCCGCGCGGCCCGATCTCCGGCGCAGCGCGCTCAACTGAAGACCGGTCCCATGTCCATCCAAGTCGTCGAAAAATCCAGCGAAGGCCTGTCGCGCGTCATCGCCGTGACCATCCCGCAGGGCGACCTCTCCGCCCGCCTCGACGCCAGGATCGCCGAGATCGCCCCGACCGTTAAGCTCAAGGGCTTCCGGCCCGGAAAGGTGCCGGCGACGCACGTCCGCAAGATGTTCGGCCGTGAACTGATGGGCGAAATCATCAACGACGAGGTCAACACCTCGAGCCAGAAGGCCCTGGACGACGCCAAGCTGCGTCCGGCCGCTCCCGCCGAGATCAAGCCGATCACTGACGTCGAGGAAGTCATCGCCGGCAAGGCCGACCTGGCCTACGAGATGAGCCTGGAAGTCATGCCCGACTTCTCTCCGATGGACGCTTCGGGCCTGAAGCTGTCGCGCCCGGTGCACGAGCCGACCGACAAGGAAGTCGACGAAGCCGTCGCCGAACTGGCCAGCCAGAACACGACCTTCGAGGACAAGGGCGGCAAGGCTCCCAAGGCTGCCGACGGCGACCAGCTGACCATCGACTTCGTCGGCAAGATCGACGGCGAGGCCTTCGAGGGCGGCTCGGCCACCGACGCCCCGCTGGTCATTGGCTCGGGCCGCTTCATCCCCGGCTTCGAAGAGCAGCTGAAGGGTGTGAAGGTCGGCGACGAGAAGCAGATCGAGGTCACCTTCCCGGAGGACTACGGCGCGGCTCACCTGGCTGGCAAGGCGGCGACCTTCGACGTCACCGTAAAAGCCATCAAGGCCCCCAAGACTGCCGAGGCCGACGACGACTTCGCCAAGGCCATCGGCATCGAGAGCCTGGACAAGCTCAAGGAGCTGGTGAAGCAGAACCTGCAGGCCAACAACGACCGCCAGTCGCGCTTCAAGCTCAAGCGCGCCCTCCTCGACGCGCTCGACAAGGGCCATGACTTCGCCCTGCCGCCCAAGATGGTCGAAGCAGAGTTCGACGGCATCTGGCGTCAGGTCGAGGCCGACAAGGCCGCCGGCCGCCTCGACGAGGAAGACTCCAAGAAGTCTGAGAAGAAGCTGAAAGAAGACTACAAGGCCATCGCCGAGCGCCGCGTGCGTCTGGGCCTGGTCCTGGCCGAAATGGGCCGTAGCGCGGGCGTCACCGTCTCCGACCAGGAAGTCTCCAACGCCATTGTCCAGGAAGCCCGCCAGTACCCGGGCCAGGAGCGTCAGGTGATGGACTTCTACCGCCAGAACCCCAACGCCACGAACGCCCTGCGCGCCCCGATCTACGAAGAGAAGGTCTGCGACTGGATCTTCGAACAGGCCAAGGTCACCGACAAGAAGGTCTCGCGCGACGAGCTCTTCAAGGACGACGAGCCGGCGTAACCCGGCCCTGACGCCGATTTAACTGATCCGATTGCGCCGGCCGTGTTAGCGGTCGGCGCTTTCTTTTTCGGAGCCCTTCTGTGCGTTTCGTCCGTTCGCTCGCCCTGTCCGCCGTCCTGCTCGGCGCCGCGTCTCCCGCCCTCGCCCAGACCCAGCCCGAAAACGAGGTCGAGGAGGTCACCGTCATTGGCCGTCCCCTCCGCGAGGCCGTTCAGTCCTTCGTCGAGGAAGTCGGTGTCGCCCAGCGCCATCAAAACCTGGCGCGTTGGGACCGCCGGGTCTGCGTCGGCGTGGTCAACATGAACAACCGCTACGCCCAGGCCCTGGTCGACCAGGTCTCGGCGGTGGCGATGGTGGTGGGGCTCCAGCCGGGCGATCCGGGCTGCCGGCCCAACATCCTGATCCTCGCCGACTCCAACGGCGACGCCCTCGCCCAGGCCTTGGTGGACGAGGACCCGCAGGTCTTCCGCCCCGACATCGGCAACACCAATCTCGGGCAGGACGCCCTCGCCCACTTCCAGACCTCGGGCGCGCCCGTTCGCTGGTGGTCGGTGACCTACACCCGGACGTCGGATTTCGGCGTCACCGCCTCGCGCATCCGCCAGAGCCACGAAGAAGCCCTCGGCCACGTCATCATCATCCTGGACACCAGCCGCATCGGCCAGGTCTCCTTCGCGTCCCTGGCCGACTACATCTCGATGGTCGCCCTGGCCCAGGTCGACGCCCAGATCGATCCGACCGGCTATGACACCGTCTTCAACCTGTTCACCCCGACCGGCTCGCGCACCCAGCGCATGACCGACTGGGATCTCGCCTATCTGCGCGCACTGTACGAAATGCGCGGGGACGCGGCCGATCCGGAGCGCCAGGCGCGCGAGATCGCGCTGGAGGCTTCGCGCGAAATCCAGGCCCAGGCCGAGGCCGATCAGACCGCCGCCGCCGAGACGACACAGCCCGACGAGTGATCGCGGCCGTCTCCCGGCCTTGAATCAACACTTCGGCAAGGCGATATCCGCTTCAAGGGGCGTGGGCGCCTTTGATTCGCCCTGCCGAGATATCGAGAAAGCCGGAACTGATGCGCGATCCCGTCGAGAACCTGACCATGAACCTCGTCCCCATGGTGGTCGAGCAGACCAGCCGTGGCGAGCGCGCCTACGACATCTTCTCGCGCCTGCTCAAGGAGCGGATCATCTTCCTGACCGGCCCGGTCGAGGACGGCATGGCCTCTCTGATCTGCTCGCAGTTGCTCTTCCTGGAGTCGGAGAACCCCAAGAAGGAAATCGCCATGTACATCAACTCGCCCGGCGGCGTGGTGACCGCCGGCATGGCGATCTACGACACCATGCAATACATCCGCTCGCCGGTTTCCACGGTCTGCATGGGCATGGCGGCCTCCATGGGCTCCTTCCTGCTGACCGCCGGCGAGAAGGGCCAGCGCGTCGCCCTGCCGAACGCCCGGATCATGGTCCACCAGCCCTCGGGCGGCTTCCGCGGTCAGGCCTCGGACATCGAGCGCCACGCCGAGGACATCATCAAGACCAAGCGCCAGCTGAACGAGCTCTATTCCAAGCACACCGGCCAGCCGATCGAGGTCATCGAACGCACCCTGGACCGCGACTATTTCATGAGCTCCGAAGAGGCCAAGGCCTTCGGCCTCATCGACCACGTCTACGAACGCCGCGAAGGCGACCTGACGACCCCGGCTCCGGACGAAGCCAAGAAGGACTAGGCTTTCGCCTGATCCCGTCGACAAAGGCGCGCTCACCCGAGCGCGCCTTTTCTTTTGCTCGCAAATTTGCGGGGACGAGCGACCTTTATCCGTCACCCCGGACGAGCCCCGCAGGGGCGAAGATCCGGGCCGAACGCAGGCGGA
>CAMLNT010000056.1 GCA_946481425.1 uncultured Brevundimonas sp. | reverse complement strand
TGGCGGAATTGGTAGACGCGCTGGCTTCAGGTGCCAGTGGCCGAAAGGTCGTGGAGGTTCGAGTCCTCTTCTGGGCACCATATTCAGGTGCAACGCCTCTCAAGCGGCGCCGGTCCTTCGGATCGGCGCCGTTCGTGTATAAGGACCATCGAGTCGATCATTCCGGAGCGCCAGTGACCACCTTCCTGCATCATGGGGACCTGCCGGACGGCCTGGACCTGGGGCCGGTGGTGGCCATCGATTCCGAGACGATGGGCCTGCGCTACCGCCGCGATCCGCTTTGTGTGGTGCAGCTGTCGTCGGGAGACGGGGACGCCCACGTGGTGCGTCTGAACCGGCCGGCCTACGACTGCCCGAACCTCAAGGCCCTGCTGGCCGATCCGGCGGTGCTCAAGCTGTTCCACTTCGGGCGCTTCGACATCGCCATGTTCCAGCTTCATCTGGGCGTCACGACCGCCCCGGTCTACTGCACCAAGATCGCCTCCAAGCTGGCCCGGACCTATACGGACCGCCACGGCCTCAAGGACGTCACCCGCGAACTGATCGGGGTCGAGCTGTCCAAGGTGCAGCAGAGTTCGGACTGGGGCGCGGACGAACTGAGCCCCGAACAGCTGGCCTATGCGGCTTCCGACGTCCTGTATCTGCACCGGCTGCGCGAGAAGCTGGATCTGATGCTGGACCGCGAGGGCCGGACCGAACTGGCGAAGGCCTGTTTCGATTTTCTCCCGACACGCGCCCGCCTCGATCTGGCGGGATGGGAAGAGATGGATATCTTCGCCCACGCATGACCGATCCGATCATTCCCGCCCCCTCCCTGCTGCAGGATGCGCCGCCCGATCTGGCGACGGTCCGGCGCGAGGATTCGCGGCGGGTGATCGAGGCGATGGAGGCCTGGCGCAAGCGCTCGCGCCTGATCCGCTTCTTCAGGCGCGCACTGCCCGTGCTGATCGGACTTCTGGTAGTCGGCCTGGTCGGCTGGATCATCGCCCGCACGGTCATCGCCGGCATGGCCGACAGCGCGGCCCAGCAGGCCGACATCCGCATGACCAATCCGCGCTTCTATGGTCAGGACTCGCGCGGCCAGTCGTTCGTCCTGGGCGCCACCGAGGCAGTGCAGGACCGCAACCGCCCCAACCTCATCCGCCTGACCCGGCCGATCCTGCGCCTGAACGCGACCGGCGAGCGACCAACCGAGATCACGGCCCTGAACGGCCTCTACAACGAGATGGGCGACCAGGTCAGCCTTTCCGGCCAGGTGACGGTCATCGACGGCGGCTCGGGCTTCCGGTTCGAGACCGGCCAGGCCCTGATCGACACCCAAACCGGGGTCATTTCCGGACAGGCGGCGGTGCGCGGTCGTGGACCCCTTGGAACCATCGACGCTTCGTCCTATGCCATCTACGATCAGGGCGCCCGCCTGGTCTTCGAGGGCGACGGCGACCGCAAGGTCACGGCCGTCTTCAACAATTCGGGGTCTTAAGGAGGCCCGGCCGATGAAGAGAACCCAGCTGATCCTGCGCGGCGCGGCCGCCTCGGCCGTGGCGATCGCCGGCGCCGGCCTGCTGGCCTGGTCGGCCGGCGGCGAGGCCTACGCCCAGATCTCGCAAGGCGGCGGCCCGATCGCCATCGGGGCCGACCGCCTTGAGGTGATCGATGCCGAGCGCGTCTCGATCTGGACAGGCCGCGCCGAGGCGACCCAGGGCGAGAACCGTCTGCGCGCCGATGTGATCCGCGCCTACAGCGCCGGCCGCCGGGGCGGCGGCGAGGGCGGCACGAACATGGGCGGCGACATCGAGCGGATGGTCGCCACCGGCAACGTCTATTTCGTCACCCCGACCCAGGTGATCCGCGGCGACGACGCCACCTACACCGCCGCGTCGGACACGATCGTGGTGACCGGCGACGTCATCCTGACCCAGGGCGAGAACGTGCTGACCGGCAGCCGGCTGACGGTCGAGGTCTCCTCGGGCCGCGCGGTCATGGACGGCGCCAACACCGACGCGGGCCGCCGGGTCCGCGGCGTCTTCTATCCGGACTAGGACCCGAGCCGACTTGACCAGCCAACCGAGCATCGGCCTGGGCGAGGTTTCGCCCGACCGCGAAGGCCTCTTCGTCGACTCGATCGGCCGCTCCTTCGGCGGCCGGGCGGTGGTCAAGAGCGTGTCGCTGCGCCTGCGGCGCGGCGAGGTCGCGGGCCTGCTTGGCCCCAACGGCGCGGGCAAGACGACCTGCTTCTACATGATCACGGGCCTGGTCCCGGCCGAGTACGGCGCGATCTGGCTGGACGGCGAGGACATCACCAGCCAGCCGATGTACCAGCGCGCCCGGCTCGGCGTCGGCTACCTGCCGCAGGAGGCCTCGATCTTCCGCGGCATGACGGTCGAGGAGAACGTCCTCTCCGTCGTCGAGATGCGCGAACGCAACCGCACCAAGGCGCTGGAAGACACCGCCCGGCTGCTCGACGAACTGCGCATCAGCCACCTTCGCAAGGCCTCGGCCATGGGCCTGTCGGGCGGCGAGCGCCGCCGCGTCGAGATCGCGCGCGCCCTGGCGTCGGAGCCCAGCTTCATGCTGCTGGACGAGCCCTTCGCCGGGATCGACCCTCTGGCCATCGCCGACATCCGCGAGGTGATCGTCTATCTGGCGACGCGCGGCATCGGCGTGCTGATCACCGACCACAATGTGCGCGAGACGCTGGACATCATCGACCGGGCCTCGATCATCCACGGCGGCGAGGTCCTGTTCGAGGGCACGCCCTCGGAGATCATCTCGAACCCCGAGGTGCGCCGCGTCTATCTGGGCGAGGCTTTCTAGGCTTCAGGCCTGGGTGTCGACCGTCGAGCCCGGCGCCGCGGCGGCGCCACCCTTGGCCGCCACGATGACCATGGCGGGGCGCACGGTCCGTCCGTACAGGACATAGCCCGGCTGGAAGGTCTGGATGACCGTGCCCGGCGGCACGTCAGCCGAGGGCTGTTCGGTCACCGCCTGATGGATGTTCGGGTCGAAGCGCTCGCCGGGGCCCGGCGCCACGCGGGTCAGGCCGTTGGCCTCGAAGGCCTGCAGCAGCGATTTTTCGGTCATCTCAAGACCGGTCACCAGACCGGTCACGCCCGCGTCGGTCGAGTCCTGGGGCGCGGCCTGGATCGCGCGCTGGAGGTTGTCGGCCACGCCCAGCAGGGCCTGCGAGAAGCGCTGGATCGCATAGGCGCGCGCGTCGTTGGCCTCGCGCTCGGTGCGGCGCTTGATATTCTCGACCTCGGCGGCCAGACGCATGGCCTTGTCCTTCCAGTCGTCGCGCTCGGCGATGACGGCGTCCAGCGGCGCCAGGTCGTCGGGCGTGGAGTCCAGCCCGGCTTCGGCGTTCAGATCGGCTTCGTCGAAATCGTTTTCAGGCGTGTCGGTCACTTCAGTCCTGTCCGTCCAGCATGCGCCCCAGCACTCGCGCGGTGTAGTCCACCAACGGAATGACGCGGGCGTAGTTCAATCGGGCCGGTCCGATCACCCCGATCGCACCGACCACCTTCTGTCGGCCGGTCATATAGGGCGCCGCGACGACGGCGGAACCCGAAAGTGAGAACAATCGCGTTTCCGAGCCGATGAAGATGCGCAACCCCTGCGCCTCGCGCACCCCGTCGAGCAGGCCGATCAGCTGTTCCTTTTGCTCCAGGTCCTCGAACAGCTGGCGCACGCGCTCCAGGTCGGTCAGGGCCGACGGGTCCTGAAGCAGATTGGCGCGGCCGCGAACGATCAGGGCGCGCTCGCGGGCCTCCCCGCCGGACCAGGCGGCCATGCCGTCCTCGACCAGCCGGGATGCGGTCTCGTCCAGCACCGCGCGCGCCGCCTTGAGCTCGGCGGCCATTTCGCCCTGTGCTTCCGCCAGGGTCCGGCCCCGGATGCGGGCGTTGAGGAAGTTGGACGCCTCCTGAAGGCTGGAGGGCGTGACGCCGGGGGCCAGACGCATCAACCGGTTCTCGACCGCCCCGTCGTCGAAGACGAGCACCACCAGCGCCTGATCGGGCGCCAGCGAGACGAACTCGACATGCTTGACCCCGGCCTCCCGGACCGGTGCGGCGACCACGCCCGCGCCGCCGGCGAGACCCGAGAGAAGGTCGGACGCCGCCTCCAGCGCCTCGTCGAAGCCCCGGCCCTTGCCGATCAGGCGGGCGTCGACCGCGCGGCGTTCTTCTGCGGTCAGGTCGCCGATCTCGAGCAGGCCGTCGACGAACAGGCGCAGGCCGGCGTGGGTAGGCAGGCGGCCCGCCGAGGTGTGCGGCGCGGCCAGCAGGCCGAGTTGGGTCAGGTCCTGCATGGTGTTGCGGATCGAAGCCGGCGACAGCTGGATGCCGGCCTGCGCGAGAGTCCGCGAGCCGACAGGGTCGCCGGTCTCCAGATAGGATTCCACGATCCGCCGGAAGATGTCGCGGGCCCGGGCGTCGAGCCCGGCGAGGCCTGCGGCTGCAGGCGGGGACGGCTGGAAGGGTGTCACGACCGCGCCTCCCAGTCGGCACGGGTCAGGCGGTGGACGAGACAGTCGTCCTCGTCATTGAAGATCCGGCGGCCTTCGGGGACGAAGCCGAGCCGCTGGTAGAAGCGATGCGCGTCGGCGTTGGAGTTGAGCGGGTCGATGACGATGGCCTGAACCTCGGGACGGGCGAAACAGGCGTCGATGACCTGGGTCATCATGATCGTGCCGAAACCCTGGCCCAGCGCGTCCGGCTCGCCGATCCAGATGTCGAGGGCGCGCAGGTCGCCGGCGCAGTCGCCCCAGTAGCCGTTGGGTTCGCGCGCCGGGTCGATGTCGAGCATCGCCCCGATCGGACGGCCATCCGCCTCGGCGATGTAATATTGAAAGACGTCGGACTGCGCGGCGAGTTCGGCGTGCCAGTCGGCCCCTTCGAAGGCGGTCGAGGCCTCGGGATCGTCGGTGACGCAGGCGATCACGTGCGGCTCGCCGTCCCACTTCGCCAGCAGGGCGGCGTCGGCCGCGACGGCGGGCCGGAGCGTGATGACGGGTTTGTCGGTGGCGGAGCTCACCCCGATAGGATAAGCCGCCCGCCTTCGCCTTCAAGCCTTTGCGAGTGATCCATGCGCCCGTCCGACCGCCGCCCTGACCAGATGCGGACCGTCACCCTGGAAACAGGCGTGAACCGCTACGCCGAGGGCTCGTGCCTGGTGTCGTTCGGCCATACCAAGGTGCTGGTCACCGCCTCGGTCGAGGAAAGCCTGCCGCCGTGGCTGCGCGGCAAGGGCCAGGGCTGGGTGACGGCGGAATACGGCATGCTGCCGCGCGCCACCCACACACGCGGCCGCCGCGAGGCCGCCGCCGGGAAACAGTCGGGCCGGACCCAGGAAATCCAGCGTCTGATCGGCCGGTCCCTGCGGACCGTGGTGGACCTCAAGGCGCTCGGTGAGCGTCAGATTCTGATCGACTGCGACGTGGTCCAGGCCGACGGCGGCACGCGCACGGCTTCGATCACCGGCGCCTGGGTGGCCATGGCCCTGGCGGTCAAGGCGCTGAAGGAAAAGGGCGTGCTGACCGCTGAACCGATCCAGGATCAGGTCGCGGCGGTGTCGTGCGGCGTGTTCAGGGACGAGCCGGTGCTGGACCTCGACTACGATGAGGATTCCTCGGCCGAGGCGGATTCCAACTTCGTCCTGACCGGACAGGGCGGCATCGTCGAGATCCAGGCGACCGGCGAGAAGCGCGGTTTCTCGCGCACCGAGTTCGACCGGCTGTTCGAACTGGCCGGGATCGGCTGCGACGAGCTGTTCGCCCTGCAGAAGTCCGCCGTCGGCTAGGTCACGACCGTCATCGCCTCGAAGTCGACGATGAGCGGCGTCACCCCGATCCGTTCGAGGAAGGCGCGGAAAACCGGCTGATCCATGCCGGTCGTCGCCGTGTTCAGCAGCGGGTGGAAGTTGACCACCTCGGCCTCCCACAGCCGCCGGTCCAGCACGAAGGTGACCTGGCGATCCGTGTCGTTGATCAGGCCGAAGGCGGTGACCGAGCCGGGCGTCAGGCCCAGGACGTCCTTGAGCAGGAGCTCGTTGCCGAACGACAGCCGCGCCGAGCCGATGACACGGTCGGCGCGCTTGAGGTCAACGACCGTGTCCTGGCGCGCCGAGATAAGCCAGAGCCTGCCCTTCTTGTCCTTGAGGAACAGGTTCTTGGTGTGGGCGCCGGGCAGGTCCGCCTTGATGTCGAGGCCTTCATCCACGCGAAACACGGCCGGATGTTCGATCGTGCGATGGGCGAGGCCTTCGGCGTCGAGCCAGGCGAGGAATTCGTCGCGGGTCATGGCGACGCTTTACGTCAGCAGGCCGCCAAGGCTAGGGAAAATTCCATGGAACTGCTCTGCTACCCGATGGGCCAGCGCCCGCCCGAGATCGTGCCCGGCAATCCGCAGCGGCGCTGGATGGACCAATTCAACAACCGCCATCCCTACAAGTGCCTGCCGCTGACCATGGCCAATACGACGGGCTGGGAAATCCTCTCGCCCTACGACTTCTCGATCGAATGGACCGGGGGCAAGACGCAGGACGACATCACCTTCCACTTCAATCGCGCCGTTCCGGACCGCCAGCACTTCGTGACCTCGCACTTCGCGGGCGGGGTGGTGACCTTCCACCCGGGCTACATGTTCCGCACCCCGCCCGGCTGGGCCATGTGGACCTCAGGGCCGCCCAACCACGTCAAGGACGGCATCCAGCCCCTGACCGGCCTGGTCGAGACCGACTGGCTGCCCTTCCCCTTCACCATGAACTGGATTTTCACCCGGCCGGGCCGCGTGAAGTGGGAGAAGGATGAACCGTTCTGCTTCATCACCCTGATCCAGAACCGGGCCATGGAGCAGGTCCAGCCGCGCCTGCGCCAGCTGCGACAGGACCCCGAACTGCACGGGCAGTTCGAGGCCTGGAACAAGCAGCGGGGCGAGTTCAACCGGCGTCTGGCCAACAACGATCCGGAGGCGGTTCGAGAGGCCTGGCAACGGTTCTATTTCAAGGGCGAGTTGCCCCCGGAGGCCCCGGGCAAGACGCCTGTCGATCACGTCAACAAGCGCCGCCTGAAGCCCATCCAGTTCTGAACCCGATCAGCCGTAGGCGCCGGGCCGGGCCACCCGCGGCCCAAGATTGGCGATGACCTCGCGGGCGTTGAAGGCGTGGCTGTCGCCGACGGGCGGCGTGCCGCGACCCATGACGATTTCTGCGCGGGCCTCGTAGCGGGTCACCTGGCGGACGTCGAAGTCGTCGCGATACCACGGGTCCCAGCGCGACCAGTAGCCGCCGCGATAGAAGCGCCAGCTTGGCCCCCAGTAGGGCCCATAGGCGCCGCGGAACCACGGGTCGGGCGTCGCATAGTAGCGGGTGTCGGCGTCGGTCGCGCGGAAGTCGGTGATGAACCAGTCATAGCCCGACTGCACCGTCAGCTCGGCGGCGCGGTAGAGCAGGTACATCTCCACCGTATCGCGACTGGTCAGGGAGTTGCCCGAGAAGGCGACCGACCAGCGGTCCTCCTGCAGCCGCTGCTCGGCATAGCCGCCGCGCTGACCCCCGTAGCCTTCGGGTGCATAGGTGGTGGGCGTGGCGCAGGCCGCGAGCGCGAGCGCGCTGGCGGCGGCGATCAGCATTTTTTTCATGACGGATCCTCCGATCGAGGTGAGCCCCGGTCTGGAAGTCTAACCCATGTCGAGCCTGGCCGTTCCTCTGTCCGGAGGCGGACGGTTCCCGTCCTGCGGCCTCAGGCCGCCGCGGCCCGGCGTCGCAGGCGGGTCAAACGGCGCAGGCGGCGCCAGAACCGGACCTTCTCCTCCTCGGGCTGAGGCTGGAGATTGCGCACGAATTCCTCGGCCGACGCCCGCCAGGAGAACTTCTCCGCATAGGCGCGCACGGCTTTCCGGTCGAGTTTCAGGCAGGCCATGCAGGCCGTCGTCAGGTCGTCGTCGATGGCCCCTGCGCCCGAGCCCGGGATGATGTCGATGGGTCCATGCGCCGGATAGGCCGCGACCGGCGTGCCGGCGGCCATGGCCTCCAGGATCACCAGGCCGAAGGTGTCGGTCCAGCTGGGGAAGACGAAAACATCGGCGTCCGCAAAGGCCCGGGCCAGGTCCTCGCCGAACATGGCCCCGGTGAACTTCACATCCGGATAGCGGGTCTCGAGGTCGGCCTTGGCCGGACCGTCGCCGACGATGACCTTCGTGCCGGGCAGCTTCAGCTCGGCGAAAGCCTCGATGTTCTTCTCGACCGCCACGCGGCCGACGTTCAGCCAGATCGGGCGCTCCCAGTCCGCCGGGAAAATGCTCTCGCGGTCGGGGCGGAACAGCTCCGTGTCCACGCCGCGGGTCCAGGGCGAGACGTTCCTGAAGCCGTGCTTGACCAGCTCGTCGCGCAGGGTCGGCGTCGCCACCATCAGCCGGCCCGACGGCTTGTGGAACCAGCGCATGTAGGCGTAGCCGACCTGGACCGGCACCGGGAAACGGGCCGAGACATATTCGGGGAATTTCGTGTGGTAGCTGGTCGTGAAGGGCAGCTTCCATTCCAGGCAGATGCGCCGCGTGGCGATACCGATGGGGCCTTCGGTGGCGATGTGGACCGCCTCGGGCTCGAACGCGCGCATCTTCTCGCGGATCTCCTCCTCGGCGCCGAGCGCCAGGCGGATTTCCGGATAGGTCGGGCAGGGGATGGTCTTGAACTGGTCCGGCGTGACCGCCAGCACCTCGTGACCCATGGCCCGGCATTCGTCGATCGTGCGCGACAGGGTCCGCACCACGCCGTTGACCTGGGGTTCCCAGGCGTCCGTCGCCAGAAGAATACGCATGCAGTCCTGTAAAGCCGCTGCGGCCGGAGCAGACCCTATAATGCCCGCCGCAACGCTGCGCTAGCGCCGGTCTTCCTCGATGTCGTCGATGTCGTCGTCAGACAGGCCGAAGTGGTGGCCGATCTCGTGGATCAGCACATGCTCGACCAGATCCTCCAGGGTGACGTCGCCCCGCTCCACCCATTCGTCGAGAATGGCGCGGCGATACAGGAAGACCTCCGCCGGGCGCGGATTGGGGTCGCTCACCGAGGCCTGGGTCAGGTCGACCCCGTGATAGAGGCCCGTCAGCTCGAACGGATCCTCGATCCCCATCTCGGCCAGGAGGTCCTCCTCGGCGAAGTCCAGAACCCGGATCACGACCGGCCCTGCGGCCTCGCGGAAGGCCGCGGGCAGGCGGCTCCAGGCGGCTTCGGCCATCTGGGCCATGCTGTCGATCGAGGGGGCCAGTGTCATGCGGCCGATATCGGGGCGAAACGGGCGGCGGACAAGCGGGCGGATTAGGCTATGGTGCTCCGAATCGCTTCTGGTGGCGGCGGGGACCGGTTCGAATGGCGCCCATGGACATCGCCTATGTAGCTTCGGCGGGCTCCGTCGGGCTGGCCCTGGCCGTCGTGGTCTGGGCCTGGCGCGGTCGCGTGGACATCCGGCGGCGCGAGGCCGCCCTGTCCGAACATCTGGCGCGCGAGGCCCAGGGTCTCTCCGACGCCCGCGGCGCCGCCGAGGCCTTTGAGGGCGCTGTCGTCCGCATCGAGGATTCCGAGCCACGCCTGGCGGCGGGCCGCGAAGCGCTGGAGATGGTCGCCCATGCCCTGAACTTGCCGTTTGACGGCGACGGGGACGAGCTGGCCAGAACCGTCCTGCATACACTGGCCGACCAGGCCGCGGACAACACCCACCGCCTGACGGCGCTGGTCGAGCGCGGCGAGTCATGCCGGTTCACGGTCCAGGGCGTGACCGGGCCGGTCGCGGTCGAGGGGCGGGCGCTGGGCGGCGCGGTCTGGCTCCGGCTGGACGCGGCGGGCGAGAGCCTCCCGGTCGGCGGCGGCCGCGACTCCGCCCTGGCCGACGCCCTGCCGCACCCGGCCTGGATCAATGACGCCGCCGGAAATCTGGTCTGGGCCAACCGGGCCTGGCTGGAGGCGGTCGAGCAGCCGTCGCTGGAAGCCGCCCGCGCAGAGGGCGCCGTCTTTGATCGTGACGGCCAGTCTCTGACCCAGGAGGCCCTGCAGGCCGACAAGCGTGTCGAGCGCTTCCGCTGGGCGGGACTGGGCGGCAAGCGCCGGGCCTGGCGCGTGACCGCCGAGCCGATCGGCGAAGGCGAGGTCCTGTCGCTGGCCATGGACGTGACCGAGGCCGAAGAGACCCGAGAGCAGCTGCGCCGCACCGTCTCGGCCCACGACGAAACGCTGGACCACCTCGACGACGCCGTGGCCATCTTCGGCGCCAACCGGCGCGTCGCCTATCACAACTCCGCCTTCCGGACGCTGTTCGGACTGGACGCCGCGTGGCTGGACGAGCGTCCGACCCACGCCGAGGTGCTGGACCGCCTGCGCCAGCGCCGCAAACTGCCCGAGACCGTCGACTATCCGGTGTGGAAGGCCAAGGAACTGGACTTCTACGGCTCCACCGAGGTGGCGCCCGACGATGTCTGGCCGCTGCCCGATGGCCGGACCCTGCGGGTAGTTCGCCAGCCGCATCCGCTGGGCGGCATCCTGCTGCTGTTCGCCGACATCACCGACGAACTGAAGCTGCGGGCGGAGTACAACGCACTGCTGAACGTCCAGCAGGCCACGCTCGACAAGCTGAACGACGCCGTGGCCGTGTTCGGGTCGGACGGCCGGCTGCGGCTGCGCAACGAGGCCTTCGAGCGCTTCTGGGCGTTGGGATCCGAACAGCTCGATGACGCGGGCGACTTCGAGGCCGTGGCCGCGCTGTGCCGCACGCTCCTGCCCGAACCGGCGCTGTGGACCGAGCTGAAGGCCCGCGTGGCCGATCCCGATCCTGAAAGCCGCGCGCCCGTATCGGGCGAGACCCGCCTGGCCGATCGCCGGACGGTCGCCTGGCAGACACGCCCCCTGCCCGATGGCGCGACCCTGATCGCCTTCTCGGACATCACCGCCCGCCGCGAACTCGAGGACGCGCTCGCCCAGCGCGAGGCCGCCCTCGGCGAGGCCGAACGGCTCAAGCGCGAGTTCGTCGGCAATGTCTCCTACGAGCTTCGCACCCCGCTCACGACCATCGTTGGCTATGCCGAACTGCTCGAGGTGGAGGGCTCCGGCCTGCCCGACCGGGCTCGCCAGCACCTGTCCTCGGTGCGCTCGGCGGCCGGCCAGCTGGCGCGCTCGATCGACGACGTGCTCGACATGGCCCAGATCGATGCCGGGGAGATGGCCCTGTCGCTCGGCGACGTGGCCGTCTGCGATGTCCTGGCCGAGGCCGCCCATCGTCTGGGCCCGCGCGTGGCGGCCAAGGCGGCGGACCTGGAGGTGACCTGCGGCCCCGATGTCGGCCTGATCCGCGGCGATGTCGCCCGTCTGGCCCAGATGCTGGACCAGCTTGGCGACAACGCCCTGCGGGCCGTGGAATCCGGCGGCAAGATCGGCCTGTCGGCCGAGCGGCTGGAGCAGTCGGTGCGGATCCGGGTGTCTGACACTGGCCGCGGCGTGCCCTTCCACAAGCAGGCTCACGTCTTCGACCGCTACGTCGGCCGCGACCGCGGCGGGCCGGGCCTCGGCCTGGCGCTGGTCAAGGCGCTGGCCGAGATGCACGGCGGCTCGGTGGCGCTGGAAAGCGAGCCGGGGCAGGGGGCGATCTTCATCATCGACCTGCCGATCCGGGCCTCCGCCGAGGGCGCCCCGCCGGAGCTGGCGCTGGACGCCGGTTAGGCTTTCGCCGATTTGGTGCTAGGACGCGGCCCGCAACTGTCCCGTCCGGCCCCATGACCCAGACCAAGCTCCTCAAGACCGCGCTGATCTACGACTTCGACGGCACCCTCGCGCGGGGCAACATGCAGGAGGTCACCTTCATCCCCTCCATCGGCATGGGGATCGGGGACTTCTGGGGCGAGGCCGACCGGCTGACCCGCGAGGCCGACGCCGACAACATCCTGATGTACATGCAGCTGATGCTGGCCCGCGCCCGCGAGAACGGCGAGCCGATCACGCGCCGGCTGCTCGGCGAGCACGGCCAGGACGTCAAGCTGTTCGACGGGCTCAAGTCCGACCTGACCGGCCCCGGCTGGTTCGAGCGCATCAACGCCTTCGGCGAGAAATACGGCCTGCAGATCGAGCACTACATCATCTCGGCTGGCATCGAGGAGATGATCGAGGGCTGCCCGATCCGGCCCGAGTTCACCCACGTCTTCGCCTCCAAGTTCGTCTACGACGAATCCGGCGCCGCCATCTGGCCGGCGGTGGGGGTCAACTACACGACCAAGACCCAGTACCTGTTCCGCATCAACAAGGGCGTGCTCAACCACTTCGAGCACGAGCGCATCAACAAGTTCATGGCCGACGACGCCCGTCCCGTGCCGTTCGAGCGGATGATCTTCCTGGGCGACGGAGACACCGACGTCCCGACCA
>CAMLNT010000055.1 GCA_946481425.1 uncultured Brevundimonas sp. | reverse complement strand
GGCGTGCGGATGCCGGCCACCACGTCCTCGCCTTGGGCGTTGATCAGGAACTCGCCGTAGAGACGCGCCTCGCCTGTGGAAGGGTTGCGCGTGAAGGCCACGCCCGTCGCCGAGGTGTCGCCCATGTTGCCGAACACCATCGACTGGACGTTCACGGCCGTGCCCCAGCTCTCGGGGATGTCATGCATGCGGCGATAGAACTTCGCCCGGTCGTTCATCCAGCTGGCGAACACCGCCGACACCGCGCCCCACAACTGGGCCTTCGGGTCCTGCGGGAACGGCTGGCCGGTCTCGTCCTCGACCACCGCCTTGTAGCGCCCGACGACCTTCTCCCAGTCGGCCGCCGAAAGCTCCGTGTCCTGGGTCACGCCCAGCCGATCCTTGGTCTCGTCCAGCACCTCCTCGAAGGCGTCATGGCCCACGCCGAGCACCACGTTCGAATACATGGTGATGAAGCGGCGATAACTGTCGAACGCGAACCGCCGGTCCCCCGACAGGCTGGCCAGCCCCTCGACGGTCTCGTCGTTAAGCCCAAGATTCAACACGGTATCCATCATCCCGGGCATGGACGCCCGGGCGCCGGATCGTACCGAAACGAGCAGCGGATTGGCCTTGTCGCCAAAAGTCTTGCCGACGACGGCCTCGACCTTTTTCAGCGCCGCCTCGACCTGACCTTCCAGGTCGGCCGGGTAGCTCTGCCCATTCTCGTAATAGGCCGTGCAGACCTCGGTGGTGATGGTGAAGCCCGGCGGCACCGGCAGACCCAGCGACGACATCTCGGCGAGGTTCGCCCCCTTGCCGCCGAGGAGATTCTTCATCGACGCATCGCCGTCGGCCGAGCCGCCGCCGAAGCCGTACACCCACTGAGTCATGTCGTCGCCCTGAGCCGGTTTTTTGTGCGGGGAGAAGTCCCGCTCATGGTTGGGGCCTGACTAGCGCGACAAGCCGCCAAAAGCGACCCCGGCCTCACCGTTCACCGCCTGGTGTTCGGCGGGCGCCCGTCGGCCCCGGGCATGGAAATCCTCATCGCCAACAGAATCGCCGCTCTTCGACCCCGTCCCCTCTGGAGCCCCGATAATGCGTCGGACGCACCAATCGCGAGGAAACCAACAGCGTTGAGATGACCGAACTCATGAATGCCCGGACCCCGGCGCCGCCCCTGTACCCCGCACTTGCGGCGACGATGTCCACCATGCCCTTGCCATCAGCAACTGATCGCCGATAACCTATCAGCAATCAGTCTGTGCGTTTCTTTTTGCAACGCGCCTTGACAGTCCTGATTAAAAACGCACTATGACGACGCGCCGATGGACGGCGCCGTCCCTCCCGGAGACCTCCCCATGCGCATGTTCGCTCTCGTCGCCCTCGCTGGCGCCGTGCTCGCCGGCCCGGCCGCCGCCCAGGCCCCGGCCCTCTCCTTCACGCTCCAGAACACCGCCGCCGTTCCGACCGATCCGGTCATCGTCGACGGCGTGAACTGGCGTTGCGACACCGCCGGCGCCTGCGTCGGCACCGGTCGTGGCGAAGAACAGCCCGCCACGCGCGCCTGCCGTCGTCTCGTGGCCCGCGTCGGCGCGGTATCGAGCTTCACGTGGCGCGGCACGAGCCTCTCGGCCGACCAGCTGGCGACCTGCAACGCCTCGGCCGCGGCCTAACCGCCCCGCAGCCTTTCGAGGATCCGGTCCCGACCGATGAGCGGCAACAGCGCCGCCATGTCGGGGCCGGCGTCCCGGCCCGTCAGGGCCTGACGCAGAGGCTTGAACAGCGCGCCGCCCTTGGCGCCCGTAGCCTCCTTCACCGCTCCGGTGAACTGACCCCACGTCTCGATCGTCGGCTCCGATCCCGCTGGCACGACCTGCTCGAACGCCACGATGGCCGCGGCCTTGAACGCCTCGTCCAGCCCCGGTCCGCGCACCTTGCCCGTCAAGGTCTCGGCCCAGTCCTTCGCCTCGTCGAACCGGGTCAGGTTCTCACGCACAGCGGCCCAGAACGCCTCGCCCAGATCGGCGCCCAGCGCCTCCAGCCGCGCCTTCGCGGTCGGGTAATCCATGGCGTGAACGGCCTGCGCGTTCAGCCGGGCCAGGTCGGCCTCGTCATAGCGCGCCGGTGAGCGGCCGAGCTTCTCGAACCCGAAGCTCGCCGCAAGCTCGTCCATAGACGGCACGTACTCGACCGCCTCGGAGCTGCCGATCCGCCCCAGATGGCTCGTGATCGCCAGCGGTTCGTAGCCGTCGCCGCGCATCTGCTCGACCGAAAGCGACCCAAGCCGCTTCGACAGCGCCGCGCCGTCCGCGCCGACCAGCAGCGACATGTGCGCGAACTGCGGCAGGCCTGCGCCCAGTGCTTCGAAGATCTCGATCTGCGCGCCCGTATTGGTCACGTGATCCTCACCTCGGACCACGTGCGTGATCGCCATGTCGATATCATCGACCACCGACGGCAAGGTGTAGAGATAGAGCCCGTCTTCACGGATCAGGACCGGGTCCGACAGCGACGCCGTGTCGACCTCGCAGCGCCCGCGCACCAGATCTTCCCAGACCACCCGTTTCTGATCGAGCTTGAAGCGCCAGTGCGGCTTGCGGCCCTCGGCCTCGTAAGCCGCCTTCTCGGCATCCGTGAGGTCGAGCGCCGCCCGGTCGTAGACCGGCGGCTGGCCGCGCGACAGCTGCACCTTGCGGCGCCGGTCAAGCTCCTCCTGGGTCTCGTAGCAAGGATAGAGCCGCCCCATCTCGCGGAGCCGATCGGCGGCCGCGTGATAGGCGTCAAAGCGCTTGGACTGGTTGTGGCGCTCGCCCCATTCCAGCCCGAGCCATTTCAGATCGGCCTCGATCGCCTGCTCGTTCTCGAGCGTCGAGCGCTCAAGGTCCGTATCGTCGATCCGCAGCACGAAGACGCCCTCGTTCTTGCGGGCGAACAGCCAGTTGACCAACGCGGTGCGGACGTTGCCGACATGGAGCCGCCCGGTTGGCGACGGCGCGAAGCGGACCTTGACGGTCATGGAGCGAAAACCTTGAAAGCGAGAGGGGCGCTAGGTCGCGCTCCCTCGCCTACAAGTCAAGGCGAGGCCTCAGTCGTCCCGGTGAACCCGCTCGCGGCGTTCGTGACGCTCCTGCGCCTCAAGGCTCAGCGTTGCCGTTGGCCGCGCATCGAGGCGGGCAAGGGTGATCGGCTCGCCGGTCTCTTCGCAATAGCCGTATGACCCGTCTTCGATCCGGCGCAGGGCCTCATCGATCTTGGAGATCAGCTTGCGCTGTCGGTCGCGCGTCCGAAGTTCCAGCGCCCGGTCGGATTCCGACGAAGCCCGGTCCACCAGATCGGGGTGGTTCTCGGTCTCCGCCTGCAGGTGGACGACCGTGCCGCGGGATTCCCGCAGGATTTCGTCCTTCCAGGCCAGAAGCTTCTTCTTGAAATAATCGAGTTGCCGTTCGCTCATGAACGGCTCGTCGTCCGAAGGCCGGTACGCGTCTTCCGAAACGACAGACTTCAACGCCGACATCAATCCCTCACGCCTAGGCGCCTCCCTGAGAGGCGGCGACGTATAGGCCGCGCCACGAGTCGGTTCAACGTGATCGAACCTGACTCCCGCAATGGCGGTCGAATGGGAGAACGCCGTGTCTTTTTGGCGTCACGCCACCGTACGGTAGCGCGCCTTGGCAAGCTCGACGGCCGCCCGCGTTTCGATGTGGTCCAGAATTTCCTGAAGGGCCTGGTCCGGGTCTCCGTGCCGCTCTTCCGCCGCCGCCTTGGCCAGAGCCTGCAGCGCCAGCGCGCCGTCGCCGCCGTCCAGCAAGGCGACCTTTACCGCATCAAGGCGATCCAGCAGCCCGTTGCCGCGTCGAATGGCCTTACGGCGGCGCTCAAGCGGGCCATCTTCCTCCTGCAGCGCCAGGAGAGCCGCGACCGAACCGACCGACGCTGCGCCGGCGACCGGGGTCGCCGCAGAGCCGCCGCCGGACCCCTTTGACACAGAAAATCCACCCTCTGAACGCGCGGTGCGCTGGGGCGTCTGGCTGGAGATGGGACCCGGGCCGGTGACCTTCATAGTCCCTGTTTCAGGCCGGATCAGTCACCGAAGGCTTAACGGCTGGGCAGATTCTGCCGCCCGGCTTGAACCTCCGCGCGTTAACCAATTGGATCGCTGATTTGATTAAGAAAACCGCCCCTCCTGGCTGGCACGATCCTCGCAGCAGCAACGGCGACTTATGCTTAACGGACGGACCTGATGGCCCTTCTCGCTCGCCTTCTCACCACTGCCTTGCTCGCCCTGATCGTTTTCAGCGGACCGGCTTTGGCGCAGTCGCGGATCAAGGACATCGTCTCGATCGAGGGCGTCCGAACCAACCAGCTCATTGGCTACGGTCTGGTGGTTGGGCTGAACGGAACCGGCGACTCGCTGCGGAACTCGCCCATGACCCGTCAGAGCCTCGAGGCCATGATGGAGCAGATGGGCGTCAACATCGGAGACGCCAACGCCAACACCCGCAACATCGCCGCCGTCATGGTCACCGCCGAACTGCCGCCGTTCGCAACGCCAGGCTCGCGCATCGACGTGACCGTCTCGACCCTCGGCGACGCGCGCAACCTGATGGGTGGCACCCTTCTGGTCACATCTCTGACCGGCGCGGACGGCCAGATCTACGCGGTGGCCCAAGGCTCGGTTCAAACCGGGGCTGTCGAGGGCCGCGGCGCATCTGGCTCGTCAGTAAGCCGGGGCGTACCGACGTCAGGCCGCATCGCCGCCGGCGCGATCGTCGAGGCCGAGACCGGCTTTGATCTGCGCTCCATGCCTTATGTCCGCCTGGCCCTGCGCAACCCGGACTTCTCGACCGCCCAGCGCATCGCCCAGGCCATCAACGCCGTGCACCCCGGCACCGCCGTCGCCGAGAACGGCACGGTCGTCGCCGTCCGCGCCCCGCAGGGTCGTGATCTGGCCGGCTTCATCGCCGCCATCGAGAACCTGCAGGTCGGCGTCGACGCCCCGGCCCGCGTCATCATCGACGAGGTCAACGGCGTCATCGTCATGGGCGACGATGTCCGAATCTCCACCGTCGCCATCGCTCAAGGCAATCTGACCATCAGCATCGACGAGCAGCCTTGGGTCAGCCAGCCGGAACCATTCTCGGACGGCGAGACCGTGGTGGTACCCGACAGCGAGGTGTCGTTTGAAGAAGAACGGGGCCGTGAGATGCGCATCGTCAATGGCGGCGCATCTCTGTCCGAACTGGTCAACGGCCTGAACGCTCTCGGCGTCAGCCCGCGCGACATGATCTCCATCCTGCAGGCGATCCGGGCCGCCGGCGCACTACAGGCCGAAATCGAGGTGATGTGATGAGCGACCTCGTTCCTTCGCCGGCCCTAACCCGCCCCATCCTTCCCGCCCTGCCCATGGGCGGATCGGGCGACGATATTCGGCGCGTCGCCGAGGATTTCGAAGCGACGTTCCTGGCCCAGATGCTCCAGCCGATGTTCGCGGGCCTGCGCACCGACGGACCATTCGGCGGCGGCAACGCCGAGGCCACATGGCGTGGTTTTCTGGTGGACGCCATGGCCCGCCAGGTGGCGGATAGCGGCGGCATCGGCCTGGCCGATCACGTGCAGCGCGAACTGCTGTCGCTCCAGACCGTCCCGCAACCCCCTGCCCTGCCCGAAGAGTCTGCCTGATGGCCTTGTTTGCCGATGACGCCCACGACCGCGTTGACCAGCTTATCGCGCTCACCGAGCGCCTGACCGAACGCCTCGCCGAGGAAACTCGCGCCTTCGAGGCCCGCCGTCCGCAGGACGCCGTCCCGGGGCTGGAAGAGACCCAGCGTCTCGCCAACCTCTACCGACATGAGTCCGCGCGGGTGAAAGCGGACAAGTCCTTGATTGAAAGCGCCGAACTGAAGCAGCGCATGGCGTTGCTCCAGGCGACCGAGGCCTTTGAGGCCGTGCTGGCCCGTCACGCCCGAGCCGTGGAAGCGGCCCGCACCGTGTCGGAAGGCATCGTGCGCGCCATCGCCGCCGAGGTGGCGCAGGTCCGTTCGCCGGGCGGCTACGGCGCCGGGGGCAAGGCCCAGGACGGCGACGCCCGCGCCGTCACCTTCAACCGCCAGGCCTGAGGTCGATCCGGCGCTCCACGCCGATCGCCTCCAGGAAATCCTCGTCGTGGCTGACCACGATCAGGGCCCCGTCATAGCTCTGGAGCGCCGCTTCCACGGCGGTGATCGAGTCGAGATCCAGATGATTGGTCGGCTCGTCCAGCAACAAGAGCTGCGGCGGCCTCGTTCCCATCACGCAGGCCAATGCCGCCCTCAGCCGTTCTCCGCCTGACAGCGTCCCGACCACCCGCTGCGCCGCCTTGTTGCGGAACAGGAACCGCGCCAGCCCGGCCTGGGCCTGATTGACCGAAGCCTCCGGATTGAGACGCTGATAGGCCGCCAGCAGCGTCTCGTCCGGCCTCAGGATCGCGGCGTGCTGGTCCAGAACCGTGGCTTCGACCGGACGCTCCACCCGGCCGGACGTCGGCTCGATTTCGCCAGAGATCAGCTTCAGCAGCGTGGTCTTGCCAGACCCGTTCGGCCCCGTCACGGCCAACCGCTCCGGGCCGGTCAAGCGAAGGTTCACCGGCGCCAGAACCCGTTTGCCCTCCGGCGTCGACCAGCCCGCCCCCTCCAGCGCCAGCACCGACCTGCCCGCCGGCAGGCCCGCTGGGGGCATCGGGATGGCGAGCGTCCTCAGCCGCTCGACCCTTTGGCGGGCGATGCTCAGCGCCGCCTCGGCGTCTTCGGTCTTACGCTCGGCCAGATGGCTCTCGCGGGCTCCGGAGTTCTCGGCGCGCTCGGCCTGGGCGCTCAGATAGATGCGCGGCTCGATGTCCTTCATCGCATAAGCGCGGCCCTCCCGATCCCGTCGCGCCTTCTTCTCCAGCGCTCGCTGGTTCTCGCGCGCCACCCGATCCATGGCGCGCTCGGCGTCTTCCAGCGTCCGCTCAGCCGCCGCGCGCTCGGCGGCCTTGCGTTCGGCGTAGAGGTCGTATCCGCCGCCGAACACCTCCACGCCCAGCCCCGACAACTCTACGATCCGGTCCATGCGCCTGAGCAGCGCCCGGTCGTGGCTGACGACGATCGCCCCACCCTTCCATCGCTCCAGAAGCGACAGGATCGCGGCCCGGCCTTCGGCGTCGAGGTTGTTCGTCGGCTCGTCGAGCACCAGCAGATCGGGCTCTTCGAGCAGCAGGGCCGCAAGCCTCAGCCGGGTCTGCTCGCCTCCGCTGAGGCTTGCGGTTTCCCGTTCCAAAGCGAGCCGGGCGAGGCCGACATCGGCCAAGGCTGTCCCGATCCGGGCATCCAGCGACCAGTCGGCCGCCTCCAGATCGGCGTCGTCGCCGTCTCCAGCCAGAATACGGTCGATGATCGCCATCGGCTCGCTCACCCCCAGCGTCTGCGCCACCGTTTCGCCCGGCCCGGCATCGCCGCGCTGGTCCAGCCAGCCGATCCGGCCAGCAAGCGCGACCGAGCCCTCAGCGGGCGCATCAAGTCCCGCGATGAGGCGCAGCAGGGTGGTCTTGCCGGCGCCGTTGCGGCCGACAAGTCCCGTGCGCTCGGTCCCGAAGGCGAGTGTCAGATCGTTGAAAAGTGTGGAACCGTCTGGAGTTCTAGCGGCGACGCCGCTGAGCGTCGCGAGCGCGGATCCGGATGGGCTCCGGCTTGGGCTGGAGTGTGACATAGGCGAGCATGATCAGGGGCAGGGAAAGGGCGAAGCCGATTGCCAGCGTGTCGATCATGTTCGTCGAGCCTCCTGTTACGCGCTCACCAGCAAGAATGGGGCCCAGTTTACATTTTCGCAACCCTTAAGGCCAGGTTGCGACATCACGGCGATCTGCGATGGTGGCCTCGATCCGGAGGCTGTTGATGTTGCGCACCCTGTTTCTAGCGGCTTTGCCGGTAATCCCGCTCGCCGCCTGCGCAACCACGACGGACACCGCCGCCGAACGGGATTTCACCCCGATCAATCAGGGCCCGCTTACCCCTCAGGCGCGCCTTTACGCTGACTGTATCGAGCAGGCCGCCCGGTCCAACACCTATGGTCGCGCCGCCGACGGTGATACCGAAATGGTCCGCTTCAACTGCACCGGCCAGCCTGCCCAAGCCTTCTGGACGGCGCTGGAGGCCTGGAGCCTCGAACAGGACAGCCGCTGGGAGCACAACGGCTGGAGCTATCGCTCGACCAATCGCGTCCAGCAAAACCTGTTCGGCGTCGACTTCTGCGCCAGCGACGGGACCGGATACCAGTGCGTCATCCACCTCAATGTCGGCGGCTTCGCCACTCCGCCCTGACAGCCACCCGGCGTGGATAAGGTGGACGAGGACACCGTGGATACCGCTGGACAAACACAGGACATCACGCCTCTGTCTCCCGCGGCGGCAACGACCCGTTAATGACGTCATTCGACGGAAGATTCACGGCCCACCTGTACGCTGGTGTCATGCCCCAGTCCTATCGCTATCTGAGCTTGGCATTCGCAGCCTCCGACCTCCTGCTGGAAGTCGACGCCAACCGCCACGTTCGCTTTGCCGCTGGTGCGGCGGCTTGCCCGTCGTCAGGGGCGGCGCAAGCCTACAAGGGACGCGTTCTGGACGATCTGCTGCGCCGGGCTTCGGCCTGGGAATTGCGTCAGGCCCTGGGAAAGCTGACCCCGGGGCAGAGGACCAGGCCCGTCGAGGTGCTCGTTCGCTGCGGCGACCATTCGGTGCGCAAGGCTATCGTTCGCGCCTTCAGTTCCCCCGAGCTCGCGCCCGCCGTCTCCATTGGCCTCACCTGGGAAGGGCCCCAATTCACCCTCTCCGCGGCCGCACCGCCCCTTTCGACGCCCGATGCCTTCCTCGCGCATGCGGGAGCAAGTCTTGACCCGACAGGCGAGCGGCTGGCCGTAGCCTTCGTCGAGATCCCAGGCCTGTCGCAACCGCCAGCGAGCCAGGCCTTCGACGCAGTCGCGGCCGCGCTTCAGGACTCGTCCATGGATGGCCGATCGGCGGCAAAGCTGTCAGACGAACGGTTCGCCGTGCTGCGCGCCGCCGACGATTCCCGGTCGCTCGATGATGTAGTGCGCCAGGCCGGCGCGGCTCAGGACCTCACGCTCGATCCCGTCGTGCATTCTTCGGAGATCGGGGCCGACTCTCCTCCGCAGGCGGCCCTGCGGGCGCTCCGGTTCGCGATCGAATCCTGCCTGTCCGACGGCCCGTCGGCATCGGCGGACACCTTCGCCCGAAAGTTGGCCGAAACCGTCCGTGACGCGGACCAGTTCAGGCGCGTGGCGCGCGATCGCTCCTTCGACCTGCACTTTCAGCCGATCGTCGATCTGGCGACCGGCGCGGTCCAGCATCACGAAGCTCTGGCCCGCTTCCGCTCCCGCGACACAGCTGAGACCATTCGGCTGGCCGAGGAGATGGACCTGATCCGGGCATTCGACCTCGCGGTGCTCGAAAAGGTCCTGCGCGCCCTTCGCCAGCCCGGAGCCGGTCTGGCGAAGCTGGCTGTGAACGTTTCGGGCGCTTCGCTGGCTTCGGACGATTACATCAACACTCTCCTGCGCCGGACGTCCGCCGAACCTGGCGACAGGCGTCGGCTTATGGTCGAGGTCACGGAAACCGCTGCGTTGAAGGACATGGACGGGGCTCGGGCGCGCCTCGATCGTCTGCGGTCCGCTGGCGTGAAGATCTGCATCGACGACTTCGGCGCGGGCTCGGCGTCTTACGAGTACCTGCGGACCCTGCCCGTCGACATCGTGAAACTCGACGGCGCCCTAAGCCGGTCTGTCACGGACGACGCCCGTTCGAGGACGATGGTCGAGCATCTGGTGACGCTCTGCCGGACTCTCGGCGTTCGCGTGGTCGCCGAGCAGGTCGAGACCGAACAGGTCGCCTCGTGCCTGCGCGACCTAGGCGTCGACATGGCCCAGGGATGGCGCTTCGGACGACCTACCCCCGAACTGGTGATGCGCATTGCTACCGACCCGATCAGCAGGCGAGCGGGTGAGGTAGCCGCATGGGGCTAAAGTTCATCGTTTGTTCTTGCTGAATCGCGCGGATTGATGCCTACATAGTCTGGTTCCGTCGGAGCCTTTGCGGCCCGGTTCGAGTTTCCGGATTCCATGAGCGATCAACAGTCCGTCATTCGCGTGCGAGGCGCGCGCGAGCACAATCTCAAGGGCGTCGACGTAGATATTCCACGCGGCGAGCTGGTGGTGATCACTGGCCTGTCAGGCTCGGGCAAGTCGTCTCTGGCGTTCGACACCATCTATGCCGAGGGTCAGCGCCGCTACGTCGAGAGCCTGTCGGCCTACGCGCGTCAGTTCCTGGAGTTGATGTCCAAGCCGGACGTGGATCTGATCGAGGGCCTGTCCCCCGCAATCTCGATCGAACAGAAGACCACCAGCCGCAACCCGCGCTCGACCGTCGGCACGGTGACCGAGATCCACGATTACATGCGCCTGCTATGGGCGCGCGTGGGCATCCCCTACTCCCCGGCCACCGGCCTGCCGATCGAGAGCCAGACCGTCAGCCAGATGGTCGACAAGCTGACTGCCCTGCCGGACGGCGAACGCATTCTGCTGCTGGCCCCCGTCGTTCGCGACCGCAAGGGTGAGTACAAGAAGGAGATCGCCGAATGGCAACGTCAGGGCTTCCAGCGTCTGAAGATCGACGGCGAGTTCTACGACATCGAGGACGCCCCGGCGCTCGACAAGAAGTTCAAGCATGACATCGACATCGTCGTGGACCGGCTGGTGACCCGTGAGGGCCAGGAGAGCCGCTACGCCGATAGCCTCCAGACGGCCCTGGGCCTGGCTGACGGCCTCGCCGTCGCCGAATGGGCGGACAAGGCCGAGGGCGAAGAGCAGCCGCGTCGCCTGCTGTTCTCCGAGCGCTTCGCCTGCCCCGTCTCGGGCTTCACGATCGCCGAGATCGAGCCGCGCCTGTTCAGCTTCAACAACCCGGCCGGCGCCTGCCCGACCTGCGACGGCCTTGGACAGAAGCTGACCTTCGACGCCGACCTTGTGGTGCCCGACCGCGACAAGAGCCTGCACAAGGGCGCCATCGCGCCGTGGTCGCGGGGCCCGTCGCCCCTCTACACCCAGACACTCCAAGCCCTGTCGCGCCACTACGGCTTCTCGATGGACAAACCTTGGCGCGACCTTCCTGAACAGGCCCGCGACGTGGTCCTGAACGGTTCGGGCGGCGAAAAGATCAAGTTCGTCTATGACGACAACGCCCGCAAATACGAGGTCTCCAAGGCCTTCGAGGGCGTCATGCCGAATCTCGAACGCCGCTGGCGCGAAACGGACTCCGCGTGGGTCCGCGAAGAGTTGGGCCGCTATCAGTCCGAGACTCCCTGCGAGGCCTGTGGCGGCAAGCGCCTCAAGCCCGAGGCCCTGGCGGTCAAGATCGCCGGAATGGACATCGGTGAAGCTTCTCTATTCTCCATCAAGCAGGCCTTCAGCTGGTTCTCGGGCCTCGAAGCCAAGCTGAGCGAAAAGCAGATGGAGATCGCCCGGCGGATCCTGAAGGAGATCAACGACCGGCTCGGCTTCCTAAACAATGTCGGCCTCGACTATCTATCGATGTCGCGCGCGTCAGGCACCCTGTCCGGCGGCGAGAGCCAGCGCATTCGCCTCGCCAGCCAGATCGGCTCGGGCCTGACCGGCGTGCTCTATGTGCTGGACGAGCCGTCCATCGGCCTCCACCAGCGCGACAACACCCGGCTCCTCGACAGTCTCAGGGGCCTGCGCGACCTCGGCAACTCCGTCCTCGTCGTCGAACACGACGAGGAGGCGATCATGACCGCCGACTACGTGATCGACATGGGCCCCGCCGCCGGCGTCCACGGCGGCGAGATCTGCGCCCAGGGCAAGCCGGCTGCCATCATGGCGAATCCGAAATCCCTGACGGGCCAGTATCTGTCAGGCGCGCGAGAGATCGAACTGCCGGCCGAAGGCCGCCGTCCGCGCAATCCCAAGAAGTCGCTGAAGGTCAGCGGCGCGACCGGCAACAACCTCAAGGGCGTGACCGGCGAAATCCCGGTCGGCCTGTTCACATGCGTCACCGGCGTGTCCGGCGGAGGCAAGTCGACCTTCACGATCGAGACCCTCTACAAAGCCGCCGCGCGTCGCCTGAACAATGCCTCGGATGCCCCCGCTCCCTTCGACAAGATCGAAGGGCTGGAGCACTTCGACAAGGTCATCGACATCGACCAGAGCCCGATCGGCCGCACGCCGCGGTCCAATCCGGCGACCTACACCGGCGCCTTCGGGCCGATCCGCGACTGGTTCGCCGGACTGCCGGAGGCGAAGTCGCGCGGTTATGGGCCGGGACGCTTCAGCTTCAACGTCAAGGGCGGCCGCTGCGAAGCCTGCCAGGGTGACGGCGTCATCAAGATCGAGATGCACTTCCTGCCCGACGTCTATGTCACCTGCGACGTCTGCAAGGGCCGGCGCTACAACCGCGAGACGCTCGAGATCGTCT
>CAMLNT010000054.1 GCA_946481425.1 uncultured Brevundimonas sp. | reverse complement strand
GCATCCCGGCCTTCTTCACCACCACCGGCGTCGGCACCCTGGTCGCCGAGGGCAAGGAGGTGCGAAACTTCAACGGCCGCGACTACGTCATGGAGACCGGCCTCGTCGCCGACCTGGCCATCGTCAAGGCCTGGAAGGCGGACGAGCGCGGCAACCTGGTCTTCCGCAAGACCGCCCGCAACTTCAATCCGATGATGGCGACGGCCGGAAAGGCTTGCGTGGTCGAGGTCGAGGAGATCGTCCCGACCGGCTCGCTCGACCCGGACCACATTCATACGCCCGGCATCTACGTCGATCGCATCATCCAGAGCACGCCCGAAAAGCGCATCGAACAGCGCACCGTCCGCACCCGGGAGACCGCATAATGGCCCGCACCCGCGAACAACTGGCCGAGCGCGCCGCGAAAGAGCTGCAGGACGGCTTCTACGTGAACCTGGGCATCGGCATCCCGACCCTGGTCGCCAACTACATCCCCGCCGGCATGACCGTGACGCTCCAGTCCGAGAACGGCATGCTGGGCATGGGCCCCTTCCCCTATGAAGATCAGGTCGACGCCGACCTGATCAACGCCGGCAAACAGACGATCACCGAAATCCCCGAGAGCGCCTATTTCAGCTCGGCCGACAGCTTCGCCATGATCCGCGGCGGCCACATCAACCTGTCGATCCTGGGCGCGATGGAAGTGGCCGAGAACGGCGACATCGCCAACTGGATGATCCCCGGCAAGCTCGTGAAAGGCATGGGCGGAGCGATGGATCTGGTCGCCGGCGTCAAGCGCGTGATCGTGGTCATGGAGCACGCCAACAAGCACGGCCAGTCCAAGGTGCTGAAGGCCTGCACCCTGCCGCTGACCGGCACGGGCGTGGTCAACCGCATCATCACTGACCTCGCGACCTTCGACGTGAAGCCGGACGGTCAGGGCCTGGAGCTGATCGAGCTGGCGGAGGGCGTCACCCTCGAGGAAGTCGCCGCCAAGACCGAGGCCGCCTACACGGTCGCGCCCGGCGTCGGCTAGGCCGGCCTGAACAGGGTCGAGAGGGCGGCCAGCGCGGCCTCCGTCTCGGCCCGGTGCGGCGTCTCGTCCTCGACGCCATAGCCGACCATTTCGCTGCGCCCATTGGCCTGGATCACCACTCCGTCGTGGCGCGGCACCATGCTGACGGCATTGTAGTTGATCGCATAGGTCACCGCCGGCTGGGGCGCGAGCCAGCCGATCTGTCCGCGCACGGGTACGAGGCTGTCATCCCCGAACAGGGCCCGCGCGCCGTAACCGGTGCAGTTGACGATCACGGGCTCGGCGAGCTCCGCCAGCTCGGACCGATCATGGAAGACGCGCGAAACGATGCGCCCGCCCTCGATCAGGAAGGCGTCGCTCATCTGGCGGGCGTATTCCGCCACGTTGAAGGTCATCTGCGGCCCGACCCGTGCGTTCGGGACCGGGAAGGGATGCTCCCCGGGCGTCAGGGCGCGTGAGCGCGGCACAAGTCCGGTCAGCCGGTTGTCCAGGTGGGCGAAGCGCACCCGCCCCGGCGTCGGCTCGGGCCCGATGGGCGAGCCCTGGCCTTCTGCATCGCGCAGATTGTACTGGTCCATAAAGCTGACCGGATCGCCGTCCAGGCCGACATAGGCGTGATGGGCCGCCCAGGATCGGCGCGCAAGGCTCTCCCAGCGGTCGGCGAAATCGTCTCCCGCTACGGTCTCGTCCGCCACACGCGACGACGGCGACCAGACCCCGGTCGCCCGGGCCGAGCGCGTGAAAGGCGTCCGCTCCGCCGCATAGATTGTGGTCGGTGCGCCAGACCTCAGGATCTGCAGCGCCGCCGTCAGGCCGAGCGCCCCGCAGCCGATGACCGCCACCGGCCGCACGCCGCCTTCCAGCGCCAGGTCTCGCGCCAGGGCGCCCGAACCCCACGACAGGGACCAGCCCGATCCGCCATGACCGTAGTTGTGGACCAGCCGCTTGTCGCCGAAGGCTTCGGCCTCGATGCGAGGTCCTGCGGGACGGAACGGGCGGGTGCAGACGGTGATACGGCTGATCAGGCTTGGATCGGTCTCCAGTGGAGCCAGCGATGGCCGTACGAAGCCCGGTCGGACCAGCGCCGGCGCCTGGACCGGAGCACAGCCCGACAGGCCCGCCATGCCGAGCCCGGCCAGCACCCAACGTCGATCCGGCGCAATGGTCATGCAACCCTCCCCTCACCCGCGGCTAGCACGGCGGGTCTTGTCAAAGCGTGTGGCGTAACGCCGCTTCGCGCGACAGGCGCTGTGGGTTCACCTTGGCCGTGGGGTATGCATAGTCATTCACCATGACCGCAGAACGCCCCTTCGCCGCCGTGCCGGCCCCGGACGCCGAGCGTGTGTCCGCCATCCGCCGGGAGCTCGACCCGGCCCGTCCGGACAGTTTCGCAGCTTTCGGCGAGCCCGCGCGCGAAAGCCTGCGCGCAGCCTGTGCGGCCCTGGCGGACGACCGCGGCGGGCGCGCCGCGGACGAAGCGGCGGAACAACTGACGGCCATCTGTGACGCGGCGCGGGGTCTCAATCCCCAGGCGCTGACGCCCCGCCGGGGCCTGGCCGGCCTGTTCGACAGCCGCGGGCGGCGGCTGAAGCGCATGCGGGAGGCCTTTCTGGCGACGGACAGCCGCCTCGCGGGTCTTTCGGATGAGCTGGGCGCCCGGATCGCGGCGCTCAAGTCGCGGGCCCAGGCCCTGGAACCCCGGCAAGAGGCGCTGCGAGCGCCCATCGTGGAGCTGGGGGCCTGGCTCGAGGCGGGACGTCAGCGTCTGGCCGACGCCCTGGACGAAGCGGCCGAGGGCGAGGCATCTCCGCGCCGGCATCTCAGCGATCGGCTCGAGCGTCTCGCGGCGACCCGGATGGCGGCGCTGGGCCAGCTCCCACTCGTGCGCATTCTCCAGAATGCGGACGCCGCCGCCGCAGACCGGCTGGAAGGTGCCGCGGCCGCCGTCCAGACCTGGCGCGAAGACTGGCGCAAGGCGCTCGGCCTTGAAGGCAAGCGCCGTCGCAAGGTTCAGCCTGAGCCTTCCACCCTGGCGAACCTGACCGAACGTCTAGACCTGGCGACCCGGCGCGCCCGCGCCGCGCTCGACGAAGGCCGGACGCGGCGGACGCGGGTGGCGGAGCGGCTCGACGAACTGAACCGCTCGCTGGGCGATCCCCCTAGCGCCGGATGAAGCCGGCGATGGCGGCGACCACACCGTCGGCCAGCGGGAGGTCCGGATCGGCATAGGTCGCCAGATTGGCCGCCCGGTCGATCGGGGCCGCCTTCAGGACGTGGTTCACGCCCTCCAGCACGACCAGTTCGATACCGTCGCGCGCACCGGCCAGGGCCTGTGCGTCCTCCAGCGTCGTCTGGATGTCGGTCGAGCCCTGGACCACCAGCGTCGGGCGCGTCTCGGCGGCGGCGAGCGCGGCCGGGTCCCGGTCCATCCAGGAGATCACATAGGGCTGCACTGACGGGCGGCACAGCGCCATCAGAAGCGGCGGACAGTCCGCCGTGCGCCCTGCATCCATCTCGTCCAGGACGGCGATGGCCTGGCTCAGGAAGGGCTCGGGCGTCCCGGCGCGGATCTGCTCGCGCAGGAGCACGGCAGCGGGCCGGCCGGCGCCTGACACCAGAACGAGGCCGCAAATGTCCGCATTGTCGACGGCCGCCGACTGGGCGACCAGGGCGCCCTCGCTGTGGCCGATGAGCCAGACACAGGTCTGGCCCGTTTCCTGTCGCAGCCAGGCGGCCATCAGGCGGGCGTCCTGCACGAAGGTGTCGAAACGCAGGTCCGTCTCGGGGATCATGGCCGGCGCCGAACCGCCAACTCCCCGCTTGTCGTAGCGCAGGGTGGTGATGGCCTCGGCCGCCAGGCCTTCGGCCAGGAGGCGGTAGGTCCCGGCCGAAACCCCCAGCCCACTGTTGCCGTCCCGGTCAGTCGGGCCGGAGCCCGCGATGATCAGGGCGGCCGGCGCAGTATCCCCTGCCTGGACGAGGCTTCCGGCGAGGGGCCCGGCGGGCGTCTCAATCGAGACCTCGCGGGTATCTGGCGAAACTTGGGTCAGGGCGAGCGAAAGCGCGAGCGCGGCAAGCATGGCGACTCTCCTTGGGGCTGAGTTGCGTCGTTCAGATCAGAAGGGCTGACGGTCCGGGTCGGCGCGCCAGACGCGCCAGCTCTCGAAGACACACCAGGCCGCGGCCACGAGGATCGCGACGCCGAGCGCCGTCATCGTCCAGCCCCCCGGCAGGAAGGGCGTTGCGGCCAGCCCCGCCAGACCGAGCCAGAAGAACAGGCGTCCAGCCAGCCGGTTGCTGCGGTCCCAAGACAGGCGGCTCTTGAAGGTCCAGGGCGTGCGGACGCCGATCACGGGGTTCGGCGCGACCCTGCCCAGCCCTGCGCCGATCACGATCAGCAGGGCGCTGACGCCGAGCGTCATCCAGCCCATTGGCGGCGTCGGCTGGCCCTCGGCGGCGCCTAGCATCGTCAGGGTCATGAACAGGGTCACGCCGCCGATGGCGATAAGGGACAATGCCTGACCGAGCGCCAGACCCCGGCGCCGCGCCGGATCGTCCGTGCGGTGAAGAGCCCATCCCATGCCGCCCGCCGTGGCGGCGGCCATGAGGGCCATGAAACCCATCAGCAGCGCGACCTCGCTGCGGTCGCCGTAGCGATCGGCCTCACCCGCTGCATTGAAATGGACCGGAATAGCGCCGGTCGGTCCGCGCAGGGCGATCCAGACGGCCAGGATGGCGATGGCGATCACCACGACGGCGGTGGCGACGTCCAGCAGGGACAGGCTCGGCTTGCGAACTTCGGTCATCACTTGTCCTCCTCTTCGTCCTTCGGGCGCGCGCCCGTCATGGCCAGCAGGAAGCCAAGGGCTTCCTCCACGGCGGAAATCTCCAGGCGGTACCGGATCGAGGTCCCTGCGCGCTCCTGGGAGACCAGATGAGCCTCCTTCAGTGCGTTCAGGTGCCCGGTCACGGTCGGCCAGCTCATGTCGAAAGCCGCGGCGATGTCGCCGGACGTCATCGGTCCCGTGCGGAGCATCTCGATGATCTGGCGGCGCGCCGGATGCGACAGGGCTTTGAACAGACTGTTCATAGGAAGGACCCTAATTAGGATTTTTCCTAATATCAAGCCCTATTTTGTCAGTTGCCTAAATAGGCTGTTGGCAGCGCTATCGGGCGGTTGTGTCGACCCAGGTCGCGAGTTGGCCGGTAAAGTCGTCGGTGGCCCGGTCGAAGGCGTCGACGACGGCCGAGACCCGGTTCTCGCTGGCCGGCTGCTCGACCTGGAAGGTCCGCTCGGCCACGACGCTGCGGTCCGGGGCGACCAGACGGGCCCGGCCGGCGATCACGACGGTCGGCGCGGCCTCGGTCCCGTTCAGATAGCGAGCCTCGAAGCTGGCGATATCCAGGTCGAGGGCGACACCCGAGCGCGGCGCCTCGCGGCGATCCGAAAGGGTGATCGATCGCCCTGAGCGCAAGAACTGGGTCTCCACCGCGCTTCGGAACAGGTGCTCCGACGGCCCGATCCAGCGCGCGCCAGCGAGATAAGCCACCTGACCGCCATTGGCCGTCAGAATGCGATCTCCCGAAGCGCCTTGCGGGAACTCGATCGGATTGAGGATCACCACCGTGCGGTCCGCGGCCGGCGCCGTCGGCGGCAGGTCAGTGTTGCCGAACCGGTAGAGCTGGATGGGGTCCGGAGAGCTCAGCAGCGAGCATCCGGCGAGGCCCACGGCGAGGACGGCGGCGGCGGCGATGCGCATCATTGTTCGATCTCCATCTCTTGCGACGGGGGTCTCTGGATGAATTCCCGCGGACTTCGGTTCACGTCCGATATCAGGTCATTGAGAGTGGCCGTCGCCTCTTCGAGCTCGGCGATGGCGCCCGTCAGCTGCGGCAGGCCTTCGTCGGCGAACTGGCCGACCGGACCCTGCAGCTGGCCGGTCATGGCGCGGACGTCGCGGGCGGCTGCCTCGGCCTCCGCTGCGGCCTGTTCGATATGGGCGATGGCGTCGGCGCCGTCGCCCTGGATCAGGGCCCGCGCATCCTGGGCCAGGCCCTGGTACTCGGCGATCGCGGCGTTGGCATTGACCACGGCCTGTTCGAGCTCGTCGAAGATTTCGCGGCGCGCCTCCAGCTCGGCGGTGACGGACTCGACGTTCTGAACCGTCGCGGAGAACGAGCGGATGTTGTCGTCCGACAGGACGCGATTGATCCGGTTCAGGGCATCCACAGCCTGGCTGAGCACCGTGCCGGAGCCCTGCAGCAGTTCTGCGATGGGGCTTGGCTGGCTCTGGATGACTGGTGTGACGCCGTCGGGGAACTGGTCCTTCAGCAGCGGCCCGCCGGGGGTGCCCGAGGTGATCTGGATATAGTTCACGCCCGTGATGCCGAGCGGCTCCAACTGGGCGCGGCTGTCGGTGCGGACCGGGATGCCCTCATCGAGCCGAACCCGGGCGATGACCTGGTTGCCGGTCTCGCGGTCCAGCGTCAGGTCGGTGACTTCGCCTACGCGGATGCCGTTGAAGTGAACCTCGCCGCCGACTGACAGGCCGCGCACCGGGTCCGTAAACAGCACGTCATAAACGTCGTACTCCTCGTTGAAGGAGAAGCGCGCCAGCCAGACGACGAACACAGCCAGCATCACCATGATGGTGACGGTCGCCAGGCCGACGGCGGCGTAGTGAGCGTTGCGTTCCATCAGTCGTTCCCTCGGGCGGCCTGAGCCGCGCGGCCGCGCGGTCCCAGAAAGTATTCCTTGATCCAGGGATGGTCGGACCGTTCCAGCTCCTTGGGAGGAGCCACGGCGACCACCTTCTTGTCAGCCAGCACCGCGATGCGGTCGCAGATCGCGTACAGGCTGTCGAGATCGTGGGTGATCATGAAGACGGTCAGGCCGAGGTTCCGCTGAAGCTCGGCGATAAGGTCGTCGAACGCGGCGGCCCCGATCGGGTCCAGGCCTGCGGTCGGTTCGTCGAGGAAGACCAGCTCCGGATCCAGCGCCAGGGCGCGGGCCAGGCCCACGCGCTTGCGCATGCCGCCGGAAAGTTCGGCTGGCTTGAGGTGGTGGGATTCCGGGCCCAGCCCCACCATGGCGATCTTCAGCTCGGCGATCTCGCGGATCGTGTCCTTGGGCAGGCCCGAATGCTCGACCAGCGGCGACGAGACGTTCTCGAGCACCGTCAGCGAAGAGAACAGGGCCCCGTGCTGGAACAGAACGCCCCAGCGCTTCTCGATCTCGTCGCGCTCGTCGCGCGACATGGCGGCCGTGTCCTCTCCGAACAGCCTGATGGTCCCGGCCGTCGGCGCCCGAAGGCCCAGGATGGAGTTCAGCAGCACCGTCTTGCCGGTGCCGGAGCCCCCGACAATGCCGATCACCTCGCCCTTCTCGACGGTCAGGTCGAGGTCCTCGTGGATGGTGCGGTCGCCGAAAGCGTTGACCAACCCCTCGACCACGATGGGCGGGCCCTTCTCGTCCAGACGGCTCACGGGGGCGTCGGTCACAGCCCGATCCTCATGAACAGCATGGCGAAGACGGCATCGAGGGCGATGATGGCGAAAATCGACTGCACGACGGCGGCGGTCACGCGCTGACCCAGGCTCTCGACGTCGCCGCCGACCGCCATGCCCTGACGGCAACCGATGGCCGCCACCACGATCGCGAAGACCGGCGCCTTCACCATGCCGGCCAGCATGTGCTGCGGCATGTAGCCATCCAGCACCAGCCGCTCGAGGAAGAACGACGGGCCCAGTCCCAGCTGGCTCCAGGTGACGACGATGCCCCCCACCAGCCCCGACACCATGGCCAGGAACGTCAGGAGAGGCAGCATGACCAGCAGGGCCGCCAGACGCGGGATCACCAGCGCCTGGAACGGGTCCACGCCCATGACCCGCATGGCGTCGACCTCCTGGTTCATCTTCATCGACCCGATCTCGGCCGCGAAGGAAGAGGCCGACCGGCCTGCCAGCAGCACCGCCGTGATGACCACCGCGAACTCGCGAAACACGGCCACGCCGATCAGCTGGACCGCAAAGACGCCCGCCCCGAAGTCGGTCAGCAGGTCCGCGCCGATGAAGGCCACGACCGCCCCGATGAAGAAGGTGGTGACCAGCACGATCGGGATGGCGTCCAGGCCCGTCCGGTCCGCCTGGCTGAACCAGGCCGCCCAGCGGATGCGCGTCGGACTGACGAGCGTCCGACCGACCGCGGCCAGAAGCTCACCCAGGAAGGCGAATGACAACCAGGCCTCGGCCGCGAAGTCATAGACACCGTGCCCGACCTTGGAGAAGAAGCGGGTAACCGGGTCCGGCTGCCGCGGCGCCTCGGCGACGTGGCGCTCCAGTTCCTCGACCACCTGCAGGATGCGCTCGACCTCGGGTCGGGCGCTCCAGCCAGCCTTGGGCAAGGCGCCGTCATGCGCCTGCACCAGCGCCAGGGCGCCGGCGGTGTCGAACCGACCCAGTTCAGAAAGATCGACCGCGTCTATGGTGCGTCCGCGCAGGTCGGCGGCCAGCTTCCGCGGCAGGCGACCGAGCGAGCGAGCGGTCCAGTCGCCGGCCATGACAAGGGCCAGGCGTCCGTTTCGTCCCCCCTCGACTCGGAAGCTCGCTGGCGTCATCGCCTTCTCATAGCAATGGATTCCGTCTGCGTCTTTCTGATTGCGCCGTCCTGAACCGCTCAGAATCCGATCCGCCACGCCGTTAGTTGCGAAACGTTCTCAGGTATGCGACAGGGGCGGCGTCTCACTTGTTATCGGGGTTCCGAAATGCTGAAGCGCCTGTCCGTCGCCGCCCTCCTGACCAGCTCCATGCTCGTCGCCGCCTGCCAGCAGCAGCCGGCCGAAACCGGCGCCGAGGGACAGACCGCCCAGGCCGACTGCGTCACCCCCACCGGCGAGGAAGGCTCGGTCAACCTCTACACCGCCCGCCACTACGCCTCGGACGACGCCATCTACGCCGCCTTCACGTGCGAAACCGGCATTCGCGTCCAGAAGATCGAAATCCCCGCCGAGCAGATGCTGGCCCGCCTGCAGGCCGAGGGCGCCGGCAGCCCGGCCGACGTCGTGGTGATTCAGGACGCCGGCGCCATGGGCACCCTGGCCGAGGCCGACGTGCTGGTTCCCTTCGATGACGCCGTCATCGACGGCCGCGTGGCCGAGCAGTGGCGCGACCCGGAAGGCCGCTGGTTCGGCATCGCCCGCCGGGCCCGCATCGTGGCCTATGACACTACCCGCGTGCAGCCCGACGAGGTCGATACCTATGAGGAGCTCGCCTCGCCCCGCTTCCGCGGCAAGCTCTGCGTCCGCTCGTCGGACAACAGCTACAACCTCAGCCTGATGTCGGCCCTCATCGAGCGCTGGGGTCCGGAGCGGGCGCTGCAGTGGGCGCGCGGCATCGTCGCGAACATGGCCCGCCCGCCCGAAGGCGGCGACATCGAGCAGATTCGAGCCGTCGGCGCCGGACAGTGCGAGGTGGCGATCACCAACCACTATTATTTCCTGCGTCTGGCCGAGTCCGAGGACCAGGCTGACCGTGACCTGACCAGCCGCGTAAATCTCGCCTTCCCAAGCCTCGACGGCCGCGGGGCGCACTTCAACCTGTCGGGAGCGGGTCTGGCGGCCCATTCGCCGAACCGGGCCAACGCCATTCGCTTCCTGGAATTCCTGACCGGTGCGCAGTCCCAGGCCATCTTCGCGACCGAGACCAACGAGTTCCCGACCACGACCGAAGCGGAGCTGCCGGAAGACGTCGCGCGGTACATGGACCAGCCGGCCGATCCGCTCCCGCTGTCGGCCTATGGCGCACGCCGGGCCGAGGCCCAGCGCATCTTCGAGCAGGCTGGCTGGCGCTAACCGCTTGACCGCTCCGGCGGCGGAGTCGAGAGGGAGCCGTCCATGACCCTGCCCTCCCCGCTCCGCATCGCCGCCGCCGTGGCCGCCTTGGTGGCGCTCGCGCCCCTGGTGGCCGTGGCGGTCACAGCCTCCGGCGCGGGGGCCGACAGCCTGACCTGGGCGACCTTCGCCCGCTATGCCTGGACATCGGCGGCGCTCGCTCTGATGGTCGGGATCGGCGCGGGTCTGCTGGGCGGCTTCGCGGCCTGGCTTGTGGCGCTCAACGACTTCCCCGGCCGGCGCGTCTTCGCCTGGGCGCTCGTACTGCCGCTCGCGGCCCCGGCCTTCGTGCTCGCCTATGGCTATGCGGATCTGTTCGACGTGGCCGGACCGATCCGCACGGCCTGGCGCGGCGCCTTCGGCTTCGACCCGCCGGTGGACATGCGGTCCATCTGGGGGGCGGCCATCGTCATGAGCCTGGCCTTCTACCCGTATGTCTATCTGACCCTGCGGGCGGCGCTGCTGAACCAGGCGTCCAGCCAGATGGAGGCGGCGCGGTCGCTGGGCCTGACGCGCTGGCAGGCGTTCCTGAAGGTCGCCCTGCCGTTGGCCCGTCCGGCGCTGGCCGCCGGCATGGCGCTGGCGGTCATGGAGACCCTCGCCGACTACGGCGCGACCTCCTACCTTGCGGTACAGACCCTGACGACCGGCGTGGTCCGGGCCTGGGCGGTGTTCGCCTCGGTCGCCGAAGCCGCCCGTCTGGCGCTGCCGCTTATCGGCGCGGCCGCCATCCTGCTGATCATCGAGCGGTCCCAGCGCCGAGCCATGCGCGACGCCGGCGCCGCGCGCTGGCGCGCGCTCCAGCCCGAGCGCCTGTCGGGCGGCCGGGCCTGGCTGGCCACTCTGTTCTGTGCCGCCCTGATCGGCCTCGGATTGCTGCTCCCGCTAGGCTGGCTGATCGCCAAGGGCTGGAACGCCCCGCATGAGACCGCCCGACTGATAGCGTCGGCCCGCAACGCCCTGGCGCTGGCCTTCATCGGCGCGGCGGTCACGACCCTGCTGGCGCTGGCGATCGGACTTGGCGCCCGCCGCGGTCGGCTCCTGAACCGCATGGTCAGCCTCGGCTATGCGACCCCCGGCGCCGTCATGGCCATCGGACTGATGGGGCCGGCGGCGATCCTGTGGCGCACCTGGCCGCCGCTGGTGACTAGTCTCGCGTTCGCCATGACGCTCCTGATCCTGGCCTATGCCTCGCGCCTGATGGCGGCGGCGCTGGAGCCGATCGAAGGCGGCCTCGCCCGCATCAGCCCGTCCATGCAGGGCGCCGCCCGCACGCTCGGCGAAACCGAGGCCTCGACGGCCCGCCGGGTCGATCTGCCCATCGCCTCCGGCGCGGTCTTCACCGCCGCCCTGCTCGTCTTTATCGATGTGCTGAAGGAGCTGCCGGCCACGGTGATCCTGCGGCCCTTCGGCTTCGACACCCTGGCCGTCATGGCCGACTACTACGCCAAGGACGAGCGGTTGGGCGAAGCGGCCTGGCCCAGCGCCTTCATCGTCCTCGTCGGCATCCCCGCCGTCATCTGGCTGACCCGCAAGGTCACCGCCTCGCGTCCCGGAGCCCAAGCATGAGCGCCATTCAGGTCCAGGGCGCGTCCAAGGCCTATGACGGCAAGCCAGCCGTCATCGAGGCCGACCTGACGCTCGAGCCCGGCCGGATCAGCTGTCTGCTCGGCCCGTCGGGCTGCGGCAAGTCCACCCTGCTGCGCATGATCGCGGGCCTCGAAACGCCGGACGCCGGGACCATCACCGCCGACGATCAGGACATTACCCGCCTGCCAACCGAGAAGCGCGACATCGGCCTGGTGTTTCAGGACTACGCCCTGTTTCCTCACCTGCGGGTCGAGGACAATGTCGCCTTCGGCCTGTCCGCCCTGCCCCCCGTCGAGCGCAAGGCGCGCGCTCTGGCCCTGCTGGAACGCGTCCGCCTCGGCGCCCGCGCCCGCGCCTGGCCGGGCGAACTGTCCGGCGGCGAGCAGCAGCGCGTCGCCCTCGTCCGCGCCCTCGCCCGCGAGCCCCGCGCCGTCCTCCTCGACGAACCCTTCTCCGGTCTCGACGCCCACCTGAAAGGCGAGGTCCGAGACGCCGCCCTTGCGGCTTTGCGCGCCTCCGGCGCCGCCGTGCTGATCGTCACCCACGACGCCGAGGAAGCCATGCTGATGGCCGACGATCTGATCCTCATGAGCGACGGCCGTGTCCTCCAACGCGGAACGCCCGAGGATTGCTACCTCAACCCCGTCTCCGTCGACGCCGCCCGCCTGCTCGGCGAGGTCGAAGTGCTGCCCGCGCGGGTGGTCCGGGGCGTCGCCGAAACAGCCTTCGGCGATGTGGCGGCCCCCGGCATCGCCGATGGCGCGGCCCTCGTCATGGTCCGGCCGGAAGGCTTTGTCCCCGGATCGGGCGTCCACGCCGACGTCTCCGACGTCCGCTTCGTAGGTCAGGGCTGGCGCGCGACCCTCAGCGCCGGCGGAACGACGGTGCGCGCCCGACTGGCCGGCGCGCCCGGCGCTCAGGTCTCCGTCGGCCTCGATCCGAGCCGCGTTCGGGTCTTCGCCCAATAGAAACGGCCGCGTCCCTTTCGGAACGCGGCCGTTCGATCTCTTGGAAGAGGTGTCTAGCGGTACTGCTGGATGCGCGTGGTGCGCAGGCCCTGCATGCCCCAGCGGTCGATCGACCGCTGCCAGCCGA
>CAMLNT010000053.1 GCA_946481425.1 uncultured Brevundimonas sp. | reverse complement strand
GTCGAGGGCGAGGAGGACGACATCTCCGGCGTCGGCCAGACCCAAGCCGCTCACGGCCTGACGCCGAACCTGCCGGACGAAAAGCGCGAGCTTCTGGTCCAGCCCGAGGTCGGCCACTACGGCGTCTTCAACGGCCGCCGCTTCCGCGAGGAAATTTACCCGCGGGTGCGCGCGTTCATCCGGCGGAATGAGAAGAACTAGATCGATCCCTCTCCCTCTGGGAGAAGGACTCTGAAGCCATGAAACTCGCTCACGGCCAGACCTTCGATCTCGACGGCCTCCCGCTCCGGCTGAGCGTGAACCGTCGCGCGCGCCGGGTCTCGATCCGCATCGACGCGGCGCGCGGGCAGGCCGTATGCGTGGCGCCGTCCGAGCGTCGGCTGGTCGACGCCGTGGCCTTCGCCCGGTCCAAGGCCTCCTGGATCGCCGACCGGCTGGCCGCGCGGCCGGAGGGCGCCGGCGCCTATGCCCCGGGCTCCACTGTCCCGCTCGAGGGCGTCGACATCCGGCTCGAACAGACCCCCGGCGCGGCCGCCGCCCGGCTGGTCGACACGCCCTCCGGCATGGCCATCCGCTCAGGCGGAGAGGGCGAGGCCTATGCCCGTCGCATCGAGAACCTGCTCAAGCGCATGGCCCGCGAACGACTGGCCCACCACACCGGCGTCCACGCCCGCGCGCTCGGCCTGAAGGCCCCGCGCGTCGGCATCGGCGATCCGAAGAGCCGCTGGGGCTCCTGCACCCCCGGTCGGGGCTCGATCCGTTATTCCTGGCGGCTGATCCTCGCGCCGCCCGAAATCCTCGACTACGTGGCGGCCCACGAGGTGGCGCATCTTGTCCATGCCGACCATTCGCCGGCCTTCTGGGGCGTGGTGCATCAGCTCGTGGGCGACCACCGACCGCATCGGGCCTGGCTTAGAGCGCACGGGTCCGCCCTCCACGCGGTGGGCCGGGCCTAGGGCTCGATCAGGATCGGGGTCAGCCGGCGTTCCCGGCCCGAGGCGTCCGGCCAGTCGATCCCGACGCCCTCCTTCAGCCCCAGCAGCCCCGCGCCCACCCACGACAGAACCGACACCCGGCCTTCGTCGATATCGGCGTCGGTCGGCAGGACGAGCTGGACCCGCCGGGCCTCGCGGCCCTCGCCATCCATGAAGTGGACCCAGCGGTAGAGCCCCACCGTATCGGCGGGCGCCCGCTCGTCCGGCAGGACGGTCGCCCGGTCGACCTCGCGTCTCAGAAGGGCGCCGGCGCCGGTGCGCTCCACATCGCCCAGCATCTGGTCGAGGCGGTCGTGGTCGGTGGCGGACAGGAAGATCTTGGGCGGCTTGGGCCGCTTGCGGTTCAGGCTCATGGTCGTGATCGCTCAACAGGGCGCGGCCGTCTCGGCGCGCCGGTCATTGGGAAAGGCGTAGGGGAGGAACGAGGGAGCCCGGGACGGCTGATGAAGGCGCACGCCCCGGGTCAGGCGCCTGCGATGAGGCGGCCCGCGTGGGTCAACAGTCGGATCTGGAAGCCGGACCGGAACATGAGCCGAAGGTGGGTCGGCGCACGCGCGAAGTCAAATCCGGTCCTGCTGGACCGCGCCGCCGCCCGGGCCTAGACACAGCGCCATGACCGACACCTATTCCACGCTCCTGATCGAACGCCACGCCGACGGCTACGCGGTGGTGACCCTGAACCGGCCCGAGAGCCTGAATGCGCTGAACTCCACCCTGCTGGGCGAGCTGGCGGCCTTCCTAGATGCGGTCGAGACCGACGACAGCGTGCGCTGCCTGATCATCACCGGCTCGGGCGAGAAGGCTTTCGCCGCCGGCGCGGACATCAAGGAGATGGCGGACCAGTCCTATGCGGACATGTACCGCTCCAACTTCTTCTCCGAGGGCGCGGATAGGCTCCAGCGCTTCAGGAAGCCGGTCATCGCCGCGGTCAACGGCTTCGCGCTCGGCGGCGGATGCGAACTGGCCATGCTGTGCGACATCATCATTGCGTCCGAGAAGGCCAAGTTCGGCCAGCCCGAGATCAATCTGGGCGTCGCGCCCGGCATCGGCGGCTCCCAGCGGCTGACGCGTCTGGTCGGCAAGTCCAAGGCCATGGACCTGATCCTGACCGGCCGGATGATGGACGCCCAGGAAGCCCTGGCCTCCAACCTCGCCGCCCGCGTCTATCCGGCCGAGAGCCTGATGGACGAATGCCGCGCCATGGCGTCGAAGATGGCGTCCCAGTCCCTGCTGGCCCTGATGGCCAACAAGGAGATGGTCAACGCCGCGCTGGAGACGACCCTGACCCAGGGCGTCCAGTTCGAACGCCGCCTGTTCCACTCCCTCTTCGCCTTCGAGGACCAGAAGGAAGGCATGGGCGCCTTTGTCGAGAAGCGGAAGCCCGCGTTCAGGCACCGGTGAGCCGACTCCGGGTTTGACCCTTGCGGGCCTTTCCGCTATAGGCCCGCCCTCCTGAGATTTCTCCGCGCCGCCGGACCGCCGGCGGCGTCTTCGTTCTAGGTTAGACAGACACATGGCCAACAATCCCGGCGCCAAGAAAGCGATCCGCAAGATCGAAGCCCGCACCGAGGTCAACCGCGCCCGCCGTTCGCGCGTCCGCACCTTCCTCAAGAAGTTCGAGGAAGCCGTCACCGGCGGTGACCAGGACGCTGCCAAGACCGCCTTCACCAACGCCCAGTCGGAAGTGATGCGCGCTGTCTCCAAGGGCGTGATCCACAAGAACACCGGCTCGCGCAAGGTCAGCCGTCTGGCCGCCCGCCTGAAGAAGATGGCCGCGGCCTAAGCCGCGCCTTTTCAGGAAAAGCGACTTTATTTCAACGCCGTGCGAGGTCTCCCTCGCGCGGCGTTTTGCCGTGTGCGGATAACTGTCACCCGCTGTTGTCCACCTGTTTGCAATTTTTGTGACGGCGTTTTTCGAGCCCTCCGAAGGGCTTATCCGAGTCAACCGAAATATCGTCCGACAGGCGAACGAATCAGCGTTGACGGACCCTCTCCCCGGGCTAGTTTGAAACCGTCTTCGCCACTTGTCCCCGCCGGGATGGGTGCGAACCGGGGGCTCGCTCCCGCGTTCCGGTGAAGGCCACGAACACTGAGTACGGACCACACAACCTGCCGGGGGGCTGTCCCGGCGGGGGTGGCGGCTTCGTCCTCGAAACAAGAACGGACTAAGGGCGAAGGGGAGCCTTGGACGATGCCGAACATGTCGCCGGAAGAGGTCTGGGGTCAGGTCGTCAAGGCTCTGCGTCTGGAGATCGGCGAAGGCGCGTTCACGTCCTATCTGGAACAGGCCCGCGTGCGAGAAGGCCAGGCCGGCGCCCTGTTTCTGGTGACCCCGACCGCCTATGCGCGCGACTGGGTGGACCGTCACGCCATCCGTCGCATCAATGAGCTGTGGCTCGCCCATGACGCGAGCCGCCGCAGCCTGACGGCCCGCGCGCGCGCCGAGTACGAGGCCGAGAACCCCGGCGCGATCGAGACGGGCGTGACCCCGCTGGTCGCCCAGCCGACCGTCGCGGTGGTGGCCGCCGACAGCCCGCGCGCCGTACGCGCCGCCGGGCTTCAGGAGCGGTTGACCTTCGACACATTCGTGCCCGGCAAGGGCAACGAGTTCGCCTATGCCATCGCCCGCCAGGTCGCGTCCTGGGCTGATGGACACTTCAACCCGGTCTACTTCTGCGGTCCCTACGGCTACGGCAAGACCCACCTGCTGAACGCCATCGCCTGGGAGGCCCAGCGCCTCAAGCCGAACGCCAAGGTCATCTATCTGACCGCCGAGCGCTTCCTGTCGGCCTTTGTGCGCGCGCTGCAGGACAAGTCGGTCGCCGCCTTCAAGGAAGACCTGCGCTCCGCCGACCTGCTGCTGCTGGACGACGTGCATTTCTTCTCGGGCAAGCAGACCACCCAGGAAGAGCTGTTCCACACCCTGACGGCCCTGATCGAGGAAGGGCGCCGCGTGGTGTTGGCCGCCGACCGCCCGCCGTCGGCGCTCACAGACGTCGAGCCACGCCTGCGCAGCCATCTGGCCGCCGGCCTGACCTGCCCGGTCGAGGCCGCCGACCGTGCGCTCAAGCTGGCCGTGCTGGAGAAGAAGCTTGAGGCGCTCGAGGGCCTGAACATCGTCGCCGGCCGCGCGCGTCCGGAGCTGCTGACCCATCTGGTCGACCGCACGCCGGGCTCCATCCGCGAGCTCGAGGGCGGCCTGAACACCCTGGCCGCCGCCGCCGGCCAGCGGATGTCCAACCTTAGCGTCGAGGAGGCCCAGGGCTATCTCTCAGCCGGCTTCCGTCCGTCGGAGCGCCGCATCACGGTCGACGAGATCCAGAAGGTCACGGCCGACTACTATGGTCTCAAGCAGGCCGATCTGCTGTCGGGCCGCCGCACGCGCCAGGTCGCCCGGCCGCGCCAGGTCGCCATGTATCTGTGCAAGCAGCTGACGACCCGGTCCTATCCGGACATCGGCCGGCGCATGGGCAACCGCGACCACACGACCGTTCTGCATGGCGTGCGCCGCATCGAGAGCCTGATGGGCGAGGACGAACAGATCGCCCGCGACGTCGACGCCCTGACCCGCAAGCTGCGCGGCTAGAGGCCCAATTCGGTCAGAAGCGCTTCGCGCGTCAGGCCGGCGTCTCTCAACGTCTTGAGGCTGGTCGAGCCATCGCGCTTGGCCAGCCGCCTGCCCGTCTCGTCCAGCACCAGCGCATGATGCCGGTAGACCGGGGTCGGCAGGTCGAGCAGCGCCTGCAACACCCGCTGGACCGAGGTCAGTTCTGCCAGATCCACGCCCCGGATCACGTGGCTGATCCCCTGGCGGGCGTCGTCGATGACCGAGGCGATCACATAGCCCGCGCCGATGTCCTTTCGGCCCACGACCATGTCGCCAAGGGTCGCGGGCCGGGCGGATTTCACGCCCGGCTCCAGCCCTTCCTCCGTCCAGGTCAGCCGCTCGAAATCGCCGAGCCGATCGCGGGCGGCGCTCAGCGACAGACGCCAGGCGAAAGGGCGCCCCTCTGCCAGAAAAGCGGCTTCCTCCTCGGGCGGATGCGGCTCGCCGCGAAAGGCCTGGCCGTCCTTCGGATCGCCTGCGTGCGGCGCCAGACCGGCCAGCGCCATCTGTTCGCGGCGGGTCCGGAAGCAGCGGTAGAGCACCCCCATCTCGCCGAGCCGCGCGATCGCCGCCTCATAGTCCGAGCGGTGCTCCGACTGCCGCAGCACCGGCTTCTCCCAGTCGATGCCGAGCCAGGTCAGGTCGTCGTGGATGGCCGCCTCGAACTCGGGCCGGCAGCGGGTGAAGTCCGTGTCCTCGATCCGCAGGATGAACCGCCCGCCGGCCGCCTGCGCCGCGCGAAAGGCAATGAGCGCCGAAAGGGCGTGGCCCTTGTGCAGGTATCCCGTGGGCGAGGGGGCGAAGCGGGTGGCGAACTCCATCGGCTCTGGCTTACACCCTGAGGCCATGAACGTCCCGCCCTCAGACGAGGCCCTGGCCGAGATCCGCGCCGCGCTGGCGCGCGATCACGCGGCCCTGGCCCGCGCCCACGCCGAGGCGCCGGTCCTATCCTGGCGGGTTCGGCCGGGCGGCTTCGTCGGCCTACTCTGGATGATCGTCGGACAGCAGGTCTCGACGGCGTCGGCCGCTGCCATCTGGGCCCGCGTTCAGGCGGGTTTGGGCGAGGTGACGCCTCAGGCTGTGCTTGCCCGCGGGGTCGAGGGCATGCGGGCCCTCGGCCTCAGTCTGCCCAAGGCCCGCTACGCCATCGCTCTGGCCGAGGCAGAGGTGGACTGGGCCGCGCTGCCGCATCTCGATGACGCCGAGGCCCATGCCCGGCTGGTCGCCCTGAAGGGCATCGGCCGGTGGACGGCGGAGGTCTATTTGATGTTCTGCGACGCCCGGGCCGACGTCTTCCCGGCGGGTGACATCGCGCTGCAGGAGGCGCTGCGATGGGCCCATGGGCTTGAGACCCGGCCGACGCCCGATCAGGTCGACGCCCTGACTGCCGCCTTCAGCCCGCATCGTTCGACGGCGGCGCATCTGCTGTGGGCGTGGTATGGCGCGGTCAAGCGGGGCGATATCCCCCATCCGATGAAGGGCGACGCATGATCCCGGCCGAGATGCCACTTATCGGGCCGACCCTGACGGTGCTCGACTTCGCCGGCATGGCCGTCTTCGCCGCGACCGGTGCGCTCGCCGGCGCGCGCCTGCGCCAGGATCTGGTGACCATCGCCTTCTTCGCCGCGGTGACGGGCGTCGGAGGCGGCACGCTTCGCGACCTCCTGATCGGCGCGCCGGTCTTCTGGGTCCAGGACTGGCGCTATGTCGCGGTCGCGCTCGCCGCGGCAGTCGGGGTCTGGTTCGTGGGCGGGCGCGGCTGGCGCCTGACGGCGCTCTACTGGCTGGATGCCGTGGGTCTGGCGGCCTACGGCGTGCTCGGGGCGGCCAAGTCGATGGCCTATGGCGTGCCGCCCCTGATCTGCATCGTCATGGGCGGGCTGACCGCCTGTTTCGGCGGCGTGGTGCGCGACCTCCTCGCTGGTCAGCCGTCGATCCTGCTGCATCGGGAGATCACCGTCTCGGCGGCGCTGGCCGCCGCCACGGCCTTCGTCGCTCTGCGCTCGCTGGAAGTCAGCGTCTTCGTCGCCTCGGCCGTCGGGGTGATCCTCGGTTTTGGGTTGCGGGCGGGGGCCTTGAGGTGGGGCTGGAGCCTCCCGGCCTTTCCGGCGGGACCGCGCGAAGGGCCCGACGCGCCGTCGTAAGCGCGCCGTCATAGGCGCGTCGCCGTTCCCGGCTTACACTCTGATTCGCGCGGGGCCTTGCGCTCCGCAGGGGATCGAGCGTGACGGGGGCGTGTCTTCAGTCGTGATCGCGTGACAGATGCGGAGCGGGGCCCATGCAGGTCCTGACGAAACCGCCTTCGGGCTGGCCGGCGCTTGTGCTGAACGCCGACTTCCGGCCCCTCTCCTATTATCCGCTCTCGCTGTGGTCCTGGCAGGACGTCATCAAGGCGGTCTGGCAGGATCGGGTCGACGTGGTTTCCACCTATGACAAGGTGGTTCGGTCGCCCTCGATGGAGTTCCGCCTGCCGAGCGTGGTCTCGCTCAAGGACTTTGTCGATCAGGACCGCTCCCCGGCCTTCACCCGCTTCAACCTGTTCCTGCGCGACCAGTTCGCCTGCCAGTACTGTGGTGTCGGCGGCGGCGACATGACCTTCGATCACGTCATCCCGCGCTCCCAGGGCGGCAAGACAACCTGGGAAAACATCGTCACGGCCTGCGCCCCCTGCAATCTCAGGAAGGGCGGCCGCACGCCGGTCGAGGCCGGGATGCCGCCGCGCAGCCGGCCCGAGCGCCCGTCCGCCTGGCGCCTTCAGGCGCTGGGGCGGCGCTTCCCGCCCCACTATCTGCATGAGAGCTGGCTCGACTACCTCTACTGGGACATCGAGCTGGAGGCCTGAGCCTCAGTAGGCGGCCTTGCCGTCTTCGGTCTGCGGTCGAGAACTGTAGCGCGCCGGTTCAACGTAACGCTCGGAGCGCTCCGCCGCATAGGCGACGGGCTGGACCTGCGGCGCGTACCGTTGCGCCTCGGCCGCCCGGGCTTCGGCGGCCCGGGCCTCGCCCTCAAGCCGCACCTCATAAGGTGGCGGCAGATCGGACGGGGGGCCGAACACCGCGGGCTGCGGGCCACGCGGCGCGTCCATCATCGCCGCGTCCCAGGCGGCGGCGAAGGCGTCGACCGGATCGCGCTCGGCGCGAGGATACAGCGGTTCGGGAGCCCACTGGGGATAGGCAGGCGCCGACGCGAGGAAGAGATCGTCCGCCGACAGGCTGACGGCGCCGTAGCGCACCTCTTCGACGGGTGGCGGAATACGTAGCCCGGCGCCGGCCAGGGCGCCGAAGGCGGCGGAGATGACCGAGCCGGCGACGCCGACGATCATCAGGGTCTGGGTTGGGCCTTCCATGCGCCGAAAACGCCGTGGGCCGCGCATGGTTTCATCCGGCCCCGACGGCCTCGGCGACGCTCGTGAACCCGTCGGCCTTCAGCCGGGCCGCCAGATCGGCCTTGATGCGCGTCACCAGCCCCGGCCCCTCGAACACGAGCGCGGAATAAAGCTGAACCGCCGTCGCGCCCGCCCGGATCTTGGCGTAGGCGTCCGCGCCCGAAGCGATGCCTCCGACACCGACCAGCGGGAGCGCGCCTTTCGACGCTTCGCGGAACCAGCCCAGCACTCGCGTCGAGGCTTCCATCAGCGGCGCGCCAGAGAGGCCGCCGGTTTCGTGGGCCTGGGCCGACCGCAAGGTGGCGGGCCGTGCGAGGGTCGTGTTGGACACAATGAGCCCGTCCATCCGATGCCGCAGGCAGGCCTCGACCATGGCCGGGACCTCCCCCTCGGTGAGGTCCGGCGCGACCTTCAGGAAGACCGGCTTGTTCGGCGCCGCCAGCCTGGCGCGCGCTTCGCCCAGCCGGCCGAGCAGGTCGTCCAGCGCGTCTTCGGCCTGGAGCGCGCGCAGCCCCGGGGTGTTCGGCGAAGAGATGTTGACGGCGAAATAGTCGGCCAGCGGCCACAGGCGCGTCAGGCCGGTGACGTAGTCCTGCGAGCGGTCATCGGCGTCCTTGTTGGCCCCGAGATTGACCCCGACGACCCCGGTGCGCCGACGCCTCAGAAGATTGTGCGCGAACCGGTCCAGGCCCTGGTTGTTGAAGCCCATGCGGTTGATGATCGCCCGGTCCTCGCTCAGGCGGAACACGCGCGGCCTTGGATTGCCGGGCTGGGGACGCGGCGTCACGCCACCGAGTTCGATCATGCCAAAGCCGCACGCGAGCAGCGCGTCGGGAACGCGGGCGTCCTTGTCGAAACCGGCCGCCAGTCCGACGGGATTGGGCAGGTAAAGGCCCGCGAGGTTCACGGCCAGCACCGGATCGTCCGGCGCGGTGTCGCGCGGGCCCAGACCCCAGGCCAGGCCATCGAGCGCCAGTCGATGCGCCGTCTCGGGATCCAGCGTGCGCAGGAGGGCTGTGACCGCGTCCTGCACGCTCATCAGCCGAAATCCTTCAGGGCAGTGGCCTCGTCATCGACCACGAGCGCGCGCACCTCGACCGCCGCCGAGACGGGCAGGGGGGCATACAGATGCGGAAATAGGGCCCCGCCCCGCGACGGCTCCCAGATCGGCTGAGGGTCCAGCCGATCGGCGTCTATGGTGACGAGCAACAGGTCGTCGCGCCCGGCGAAATGCTTGCGCGCCGTCTCGCGCAGCTGGCCGGCTTCGGAGAAGTGGATGTAGCCGTCGGCCAGATCGACGGCGGAGCCCTCGAAGGCGCCCGCCGCCTCGGCGGCCCGCCATTCGTCCACGCTGACGATCTTGTAGATCGGCCTCACGACAGGTCGCCGGGCCTGAGGAATCCGTCGTAGGTCAGGCGCCCGGCCATGTCGGCCATGAAGATGACCGCCGCCCCCGGCGGGAAGCCGCCCGTCAGGCGTTCCAGGGTGGAGGGCGCCGCGGCCTGTTCGATCATCAGATCGACCGCCAGCCGGTGGACCGCGGGATTGTGCCCGACCAGCACCAGGGTGCCCGAACGCTCCTCGGCCGCCTCGATCATGTGGCGCAGCTCCTCGGGGCCCGCCTCATAGATGGCGCGGTCGGTCTCGGTGACGACGTCGCCGAAGGCATGGCTCGCCTCGTCCCAGGTCTGTTGCGCGCGCCGGGCCTCGGACACCAGGGCCAGGTCGGGACGCAGGCCCCGCGCGGCCAGGGCGCGCCCCATCGCTTCGGCGTCGCTACGTCCGCGGCTGGACAGGGCCCGGTCGAAGTCTCCCGTCGGGGACGACGGCTCGGCCTCGGCGTGACGCATCAGGATCAGTCGGCGCATGGCCAAGCGCTTAATCGCGTTCGCGCCCGATTTCCATCTTGGCGGGCTCCGGCGGGCTGAATCCGGCCGGCTGCGGCGACAGGGCCTCACGGCGGCGGGCCCGTGCCGGCTCGGCGACGACCTGCGGCCTCAGCGCCAGCGTCGTCTTCACCGCCTCCAGCATGACCACCCCGCCCGCGCCCGGGATCAGGCGGGCGCCCCAGGTCTCCATCGCATCGGCCAAGCCGGTCAGGCGCGTCCAGGGCGGGCAGAACAGGGCCTGCGACCAGGCAAAGGGCTCCAGCTCGGCCGCCCGAACCAGGCCCTCCAGCTGACTGCGCGTATAGGGCCGCCCGTGGCCGAAGGGGGTGTTCTCGGCCCTCGCCCACAAGCCGCCGCGCCCGGCCACCACCAGCACCAGCCGCCCGTTGGGCGCCAGCACCCGGCCGAGATCGCGCACCATCTGCAGCGGATCGCTGGCCTCCTCCAGGGCGTGGACGGCGAGCACCCGGTCGAACAGGCCCGTGGCGAAGGGCAGGCAGTCGTCCTCGACCAGGGCGGTGCGGCATCGCCCCGCGCTCGGCCAGGCGGCCGCCCCCTGGCCAAAAGGCATCGCGGCCACGGCCCGGCGGGCGTCGGTCATCCCGTCCAGCCACGGCGTGGCATAGCCCAGCCCCAGCACATCCTGCCCTGCGGTTGAGCCCCAGGCGTCCGCCAGCTTCGCCCCGATCAGCCGCACGGCGGCGGCGCCCAGAGGCGTCGAATAGAAGCGGCGAATCTCGGTCACGTCGCGACGCATCGGACCTATATAGAGCAGATGACCCTCTCGATCCGCCAGTTCCCCTGCCTGTCCGACAACTACGGCTTCCTGATCCGCGACGCGGCGACGGGCCAGGTCGCCACGATCGACACGCCTGACGCCGATGCGATCCTCACGGATCTGGAGGCCAGCGGCTGGGGCCGCCTGGATTTCGTCTTCAACACCCACTGGCATCCCGATCACGCCGGCGGCAATGCGCGGCTCCAGGCCGAGACCGGCTGCCGGATCGTCGGTCCCGAGGAGGTCCGCCGCATCGCGCCGCTGGATCAGGTCGTGTCTGGCGGCGACCGGGTGGCGTTGGGCGACACGATCTTCGAAATCCTCGACGTCGGCGGCCATACGCTGGGCCACGTCGCCTGGTGGTCGCGGGCGGACGGCGTCGCCTTCGTCGGCGACAGCCTGTTCGCGCTGGGTTGCGGCCGCCTGTTCGAGGGGACGCCCGACCAGATGTGGGAGAGCCTCCGGCGTCTCTCCGAGCTTCCGGACGATACCCGCCTGTATTGCGCCCACGAATACACGGCCTCCAACGCCCGCTTTGCGCTCAGCGTCGATGCGGACACCGCCGTCCGCGAGCGGGCCGACGCGGTCTTCGCCGCCCGCGAGCGGGGCGAGGCGACCGTGCCGACGAGCCTGGGTCTGGAGAAGGCGACCAACCCGTTCCTCAGGGCGCCGCTGATCCGCCCGGAGCTGACGCCGGTCGAGGCCTTCGCGGCGCTGCGCGCGGCCAAGGATGAATTCCGGGGCTGAACGAAGGGCGCCATCTGACCTGTTCGGGACAGAACGGCCTGACCTTTTTCTGAACTAGCCGAGCGCCCGCATCACGCGCGCCGACGACGGCCGGCCGGCCGGACCCAGGCGCGGAGTGACCGTCACGATCAGGCGCGTGCCTTCGCGGCGCACGTTGGGGGCGGTGCCGAAATCGATCACGATGGTCTCGAGGTTGGTCAGCCGCTCGCGCCCGTTATCCCGCGCCGCCACCCGCACAATGGCGTCCACGGTGACCGTGGCGGTGTCGCCCACGATGGCGGCGGAATTCTCGTCGACGTCGTGGGCCGAGATTTCCAGGCCCTGACGCCGCGCCGCCATGCCGCCGCGCGCGGCTTCCAGCAGCAGGTGCCGGAACAGGGTGCGCACATCGTGCTGGCGCATCCGCAGCGGCTGGGCCGCACGGTCCAGCGCGCAGGCCATGCCGCCCGGGCTTGACGCCGTATAGAGGGTCAGGCCGCCCAGACGCGTGGCGCGCAGCACCACCTCGCCCACGTCGTTGCGATAGTAGATGTCGCCGCGGACGCCGGCCGCGGGCCGGAGCACCCAGATCTCGCTGGAGCCCTCGTAGCGCAGCATCGGCCGCGACCCGGTCTGGTCCAGCACGAACGACGGGCCGCCCTGGGTGGTGAAGACGCCGACGGCCGATTCCTCGCGGCGCGACCCGCGGCCGAACAGGCGATCCCGCAGCGACGGGGCATCCTGAACCGCCGTCCAGAAGGACTGGACCTCGCGGCGGATATCCAGACTATCGGCATGCGCCGGCGCGGCCCCCATCGCGCAAGCGAAAAGGAGCGCCAGAAACTGCACAAGTTTCGGAGCCCGTCCGACCATGTCCGTCTGAATGATGGGTCAGCGCGGCGGATTTGCGGCGGTGCGGCGCCCTGTCTCAGCCCACCATGTACTGGCCGCCGTTCACCGACAGGGTCGAGCCCGTGATGAAGCTGGCGTCGTCGCGCACGAGGAAGGCGACGCAGGCGGCGATTTCCTCGGCCTCGCCCAGACGCGACACCGGGATATTGCCGACGATGGAGGCCATCACGTTCTCCGGGATGGAATCCATCATCTCGGTGTTGATGTAGCCCGGCGCCACGCAATTCACGGTGATGCCCTTGCGCGCATTCTCCTGCGCCAGAGCCTTGGTGAAGCCGATCATCCCCGACTTGGCCGCCGAATAGTTGGTCTGGCCGGCCTGCCCCTTCTGGCCGTTGATCGAGGAGATGTTGACGATGCGGCCGAAGCCGCGCTCGCGCATGCCCTCGATAACCTGACGGGTCATGTTGAACAGGCTGTCCATGTTCACGCTGACGACCTGGGTCCACTGGTCCAGGGTCATCTTGTGGAAGAAGCCGTCGCGCGTGATGCCGGCGTTGTTGACCAGGACT